>WQUN01000232.1 GCA_009782085.1 Bacillota bacterium | reverse complement strand
CCTTAACGGTCGCCGTAACTTCTTCGCTCGGCGCTTTGCCCGTTTCTGTCTGAACAGCCGTGATTATGTCGTTCTCGTTCAATGTTACGCCTGCCGGCACGTCCACAGACCATACACCGTCCGTGACGGTGGCCGTCTGCGTCTCGCCGCCGGGGAACGTGACCAGGATTTCAGCCCCGTCCACGCCGGTTCCTGTGACGGCCGCGTCTCCCGCGTACACGTCGTCGATCGCCGGGGTTTCGGAGGGTACAAGGACTTTCGCCTTAACTGTCGCCGTGGCTTCTTCGCTCGGCGCTTTGCCCGTTTCTGTCTGAACAGCCGTGATTATGTCGTTCTCGTTCAATGTTACGCCGGCCGGCACATCCACAGACCACACGCCGTTCGCGACAGTGGCCGTCTGTGTCTCTTTGCCGGGGAATGTGACCAGGATTTCAGCCCCGTCCACGCCGGTTCCGCTGACGGCCGCGTCTCCCGCGTACACGTCGTCGATCGCCGGGGTTTCGGATGTCGCGTAGAAATCCAGCTTCACCGGTTCGCTTGCCACATATTTCTTGTAATCTCCGTATTCGGTGACCGTTCCGCCGTCCGAATACGTTGCGTCGCCCGCCGCCCTGACATAGACCGTCTGCGCGCCGCTTCCGATCACGGGAGGCGCGCTTGTGTACGGGCCGTCGGCCGAGGCGGACCACTCCATGGTAAGGCTGTCATACCCCGTGACCGTCCGCGCGGTCTGATCCGCGCTGACATCCGGCTGGGGCCGCTGCACTTGGATCTTGAACAGCAGGGGGTCCTGATAATAGGTCTGCGTGCTGTCGTTGGCGAGCCCGGCGGAGCGCGAGTACAGATAGGCCCTGCCGTTGGCGAAGTATGGCGAAAGATACAAAAACGTGTTGACCTGTATGGTTTGGTACCCAAACATATCGAGCGACACGGTTTCTCCGGCCGTCGGCATGAAGTAGAATTTAACCAAACTCACAGTTTCGCCCGCCGCGACTTTTATCGAATAATCCACGGGAACCGTAAAGAGGCCCGAGATCACGCGAAGCGCGCTGTCGTTGCGTATGCGGTTGTTGGAGATGGATCCGGTTTGCACCGGAACGCCCGGGGCGCTCTCCGTGGCGCTGGGGACGACCTCGCAATATTTCCTGAAGTCCGTCAGGCTCGTGTTATACGTCCCGCCGGTGTCCGGCATCATGTTTCCGGCTGCGTCGCTGGGCGCGACCTGGTCGGAAAACGTGATGACCTCGCTGACGCCTCTGATGAAAATGTCGGCGCCGCCTGGCGCGTTGCCGTTTTGAACCTGCACGGACGCCGTGATCAGGCCGGTCGCGGGGTCCTGCGTGAACAGCGTGATAAACCTGGTGTTGTCGTTCGCCACCAGTTCACCGTTTGTCGGATTGGCAAGCGGGAGCTGGGCGATCGCCGCGGCCACGGCCATTTGCGCGTTCGGCGCGATGATTGCGATCACGAGCAGCATCGCAATGAATACTTTCCTTTTTCTCACTCTGCGCTTCCTTTCTACCGGCCCGGACATAAAACCTATCCGGGCCAGCGTGATGTCTTATTAATGGTAAAATTCGTTGAGTCCGGCTTCCGGCCGATACTGTGACCGGCAACGGTCACGCGCTTAAAACAGATATTGCCCGGCGAAACGCCGCTCGCGGCCGTCCGCGTACTCCGCGGTACGGCACGGCGTCCGCCGGCGCTACGCGCGCCGCCGCCGTTCCCTGCGCCGCCGCCGGCGCGTTTGGCGTTATGACAAGTCCCGCGCGGCATCCGCGGGCTTCGCGGTCCGCCGCTTTCTTCCTTATCACAATGCGCCCGCGCCGCCGCCGGCCTTATCGACCGTAATGCCTATTGGCTTTATACCCGGCTTCTATTCGTCAAAATTCACCGTATCCGCGCCGGGGTAATCGAATACCGTAAGGTTAAGGCTGTCGAGCACAAGCATGGTGTCTCTGCCGTCTATCACTCCGTCTCTGTTCAGGTCACAGGAGGGAAGATAGCCGTCGGTGAAGAAATCGTTGTTCAGAGTGTCCAGGAGCAGCATGGTGTCCCTGCCGTCGATGATGTAGTCGCCGTTGCAGTCGCCCCATTGCAGCCAGAATACGCTGCCGTCCGGGGGCGTGAGCTCGATCAGGTCCGGATCGGACGCGGAAACCGTGATCACCATACACCTGGCGAGGTATCCGGGTGTGGATATGTAGAGCACATAGGTGCCGAAAGGCACGTTCTCGATCGTGAACCTGCCGGTGAACTGATCCCCGGTCCAAACCGCGATCGCCGACATGTCAGCGGACGCGGGCGTAGAGAACGTGGGCCTCAGCTCGGCGGTGATATAGAACTTCGACAGGAACTCGTCGCCCAGGCCGTAGTCTTCCACGGCCATCGGCGAAGCGAGGCCCGTCACAGCCCTGTACTGCTTGTCATGAACGGGAGCCGTGACTTCGGGGCTGGAGCCCTTGCCGTCCTCCGTCTGCACGGCCGTGATCTCGTCGTTGTTCTTGAGATCCACGTCAGCGGGCACGTCCACGCTCCAGTTTCCGTCCGGGTCGACGGTCGTCGTCGCCGTCTCGCCGTTGGGGAACGTCACCACGATTTCCGCTTCGGGCACGCCCTTGCCGGTGATGGCCGGGTCGCCCCTGGTCACGTAGTCGATGGTCGGATTCTCGGAGAGCGCCTGCACGTCGTAGCCGCCGTCGTTCGCCGTCTTGGACAGTATGTCGCCGCTGCCGGCGTCCACGCCGGTGACGGTCACGCTGTTCATGACGTTAAGGCCGTTCGAGCTGTCGGCGATAGTCGCCTCAAATACTACCGTGCTGTACCCGCCGCCGCCGGCTATGTCGCCCAGGCGCACCGTCAGCACCCTTGTGGATGACAGGTAGGAGAAAACGGTAGGCACCTCGTCGTTCAACAGAACGCTGTCGCGGTCGAGAATGAGGCTGGCCGGGATAACGTCCGTCAGGGCGGGGTTCTTCCACACGGACTTGGGATGCCCGTTGTTCGTTGTGACTATCGTGTAGCGGATGACGTCGCCCACGCGGAATATCCCGTCCGTGCTCGTCAGGTTCTCAAAGCTCTTTACGACGGACAGATCGGTGTCGCCGTTTATCTTGGGTGTGCCGTTCACGACCGTGGTTACCGGGTCGCTCGGCGCGTTGTCCGCGGTGGGATCGGTGTCGTCGAGTTGGACCGCGGCGATCACCTGGCCCGAGAGCAGGTTGTAGTACGGCGGCACATCCACCGACCAGGTCCCGTCGTCGTTGACTCTGACAGGCGGAAGCGGCCCGACGTTCGGAAGGGAAACGGTGATCTGCGCCTTGGGGATCCCCGTTCCGGTGATCACGCGGTCGCCCACGTAGACGTCGTCTATCGTCGGCTCGGCGGATTTGCCGGGAACTATGACGGGATCGTCCTTGTCCTTGTCGTCGCCGTCGCCGCCGTTATCGGTCTCGACGGAGGCGGAGTTGGTGATGTCCTTGCCGTAGGCGTCCGCGTCCACGGTCGCCTGGAACGTGACGGTCTTGTGCGCGCCGCCGAGAAGGTCCGGAAGCGTTATCACAAGCTGGGGCCTTCCGCCGGGGCCGGTGACTATCTGAAGCGCCGAACCGGCGGCCGCGCCGTCGATTTTGACGCTGCCGTTGACCAGCGTGACGCCGTCGGGAAGCTCGTCCTTTACGACGATACCTGTCATCAGTGACTTGGGATCGCCCGTGTTTGTGATTACTATCGTGTAGTCGATCAGATCGTTTACGCGATACTTGCCGTCGGGGCTGGCCTTGTCCTCGGAGGTCTTCTGGATATCCTCCTTGGGATCCGGCCTCTGGCCCACATAGGCTATTTCGGGTTCGCTCGGGTCTTTGCCGGGCGTCGTCTGGACAGCCTGGACCTCTTCGTTATCCTTGAGCGGCTCGGGCGTGTCGATCGTCCACGTGCCGTCCGGATCTACCGTCGTGTCGCCCTTGCTGCCGTCCGGGAACGTGACCGTGATTTTGGAGCCCGGTACGCCCTCGCCGGTTATGGCTGTGTCGCCCGCGGTCAGGTCGTTTATCGTCGGCTTGTCGGACTGCGGGGTTACGTCCTTCGGCGGCTGGTCGCCGTCGTCGGTGGTTTCGGTCTTGTCCTCGCCGCTGTCCTTGGCCGCGACCGTCGCCGCGTTCTTGATGTTCTTGCCGTAAGCGTCGGCGTTTATCGTCGCTTTGAAGGTGATCGTCTTATACTCGCCGCCAGCCAGGTCCGGAAGGCTTACGGCCAGCTGTGTCCTGGCGACGCCGTTTACGTTGACCGTGGTGACGGTGAGGGCCGTTCCGGCGGCCGCGCCGTCGATCTTGACGCTTCCGTCAACCAGTTTGACGCCGTCGGGCAGTATGTCGGTCACGACGACGTCGGTCAGAAGGGCCCTGGTATCGGCCGCGCTGTTGCCGGCTTTGATCGTGTATTCGATCGTGTCGTTGACGTGCAGTTTGCCGTCGGCGCTGGTTGTATCTTTGGAAGTCTTTTCGATGCTGAGCTTGCTCGCGGGCCTCGGCCCTACCGTCGCGTCCGCGTCGTCGCTCATGTCCTTGCCGGGTTCCTTCTGCCTGGCCGCGATCTCGTCGCCGGCTTTCATCGGGCTGTCGGGCGTGACCTTCCAGTCGCCGTTGCCGTTCACCGTCGCGGTCTTGCTGGTTCCGTCCGGGAAGTCGACCGTGACTGTGGCTCCGGGCACGCCCTTGCCGGTCACGTCCGTATCGCCCTCGACTATCGGGTCGATGGTCGGCGCGTCGGACTTTTCGGCGACTTCAAAGCCGCCGTTGTCGCTGACCTCGCCGCCCACGTCCGTCGCGCCGGGCTGGTCGCTGTTCTTTCCGTAAACGGAGACAAAGTTTTCGATCCCCTGGCCGTACGCGCCGGCGTCGACGGTCACGTCAAAGGTGACGGTCTTCGTCGCGCCGCCGGAGATATTGCCCAGGTTGACCGTGATAGTCCTGGTCGCGGGGTCGTAGTAGCCGTTCATGCCCGCGGGCGCTCCGCCGATCTTGATGCTGTTCTGAACGAACGAGACGTATTCGGGAAGGGTGTCGGTGGCCTTGACGCCCGCCCAGACCGTGTCGGCGTGCCCGTTGTTGGACGCCGTGACGGTGTAACGGACCGTGTCTCCCACGTGGGTGTAGCCGTCGGCGCTCGTTATGTTACTGGAGGTCTTGGTAATCGCCACGTCGGCGTCGGTCAGGCCGGCGGAGCTGAAATCCACCTCGGCGACCGGGCTGGCCAGGAGCTTTTTGTAGTTCGTATACGGCGGGTCGCTGCCGGTGTAATCCGTGCCGGCGTACCGCACGTAGATCTTGGCCGCGCCGGGGCCTATGTCGGCCGCCGTCGGCGCCGCCGAAGTGAACGGGCCGTCCGGGCTCTTCGACCATTCCATAAGGGCCGGGTCATAATTCGTTACCGTCCTCGCGGAGTTGTTCGCGGAGAGAGTGGAGGGCGCGTTCTGATCCATCAGGAGCTTGAAAGCCTGAGGATAGAGCACGTATGTGTCCGAACCCGTCGCCAGGCGCGCATCGGCTACCATGAAGTAGGCGCCGTTTCCGACCCAGGTGGTGACCTTTCTCAGGCTTACGCTCTGGTACGCGTAGCTGAACATGCTGAGGTTCATTGCGTCGGTCCCGTTGGCAGGCATGAAGTATGCGTTGTAGATCACTTCTTTCTGGCCGGGAGCGAGAACTATGAAATCCCCTTCGGCGGACGAGGTCAGCATTCCGCCGAGTATCCTCGCCGTCGCGTCGTTCCTGACGACCTGCGAGCTGATGGAGTTGAACTTGCAGCCGGGAATAAAATCGCCGTACTCGAACACCGAGGTCGAGTAGACCTTCGCGCCGCCGTAATACGGCAGGCCGGTGTTTTTATCGACAGGGGCGATCTTATCGGTGAACGCGACCACAAACCCCGCGCCTGAGATATACAGCGTCTGGGTCGCGCTGTTGTTCTGGAGATACACGGTCGCGGTGATCTTTTTTGTGGCCGTGTCCTGGGTGAACTCGGTAAAGAACATCGTGTCCGCGTCGGCGACGTAATACCCGGTGTTGGTAGTCAGCGGGAACGTCGTCGGCCCCGCCGCCAGAAGCGAAGGGACGTTGGCGAAAATCATGGTGAAAAGGATCGCAAAAGCCGCGAGCCTTCTCACTCCCCTGAATTTTTTCATACTTATCCTCCTGATCAAAACGTTTGGCGAACCCGCCAAAACAATGTGTGCGGCGGTTCCCGTCAACCCGACGCAGGCGTGACCGGCGTCTTCCTGGAATATCCGGGAACCGCCCATCCGTCCGTCTGAAGCCGATTTTTATGGAATCGGCGTCATTCGTCCGGATTGACGTTTTCCGCTCCCGGGTAATCCAAAATGGTTGTGTTTATGTTTTGGAGGACCATCATCAGATCTCTTCCGTCGGCCATCCCGTCCCCGTTCATATCGCAAGCCGGGTCGAAGTCCGCGCCGAACGCGTCGGTGTTCAGTTTCTCCTTGACGCGCATAATGTCCATGGCGTTCACTATGCCGTCGCCGTTCGCGTCGCCCCACCAGAGCTCGAACACGTCCGCGCCCGGAGGGCTAAGCTTAACGGTGTCCGGATCGGTCTTGGACACGGTGACCGGCAGGCATCTCGCCAAATATCCGGGGCGCTTGATGTACAGCAGGTAATTGCCCGGAACCACGTTTTCGATCGTGAATTCGCCGACATAATTTGTTCCGGTCCAGACCGCGGTGGTGGTAAGCGCGGCGGGAGCCGGCGTCAGATAGGACGTCCTCAGCTCGACCGTCACGTCATACTTCTCCGTGAAATTGACCAGGGCCGGATCGGGGGTTTCCACGACCATCGGCTCCACGTAGCCGGAGACCGCCTTGGTTTCGAACGGATTCACGAAAGAAAACCCGTTGCCCATGTCGGTTTTTTTGTCGTCAACGACGCTGACTTCGCCCTGGGAGACCGTTACCGTGTACTGCCTGGGGCTCATCTTGTAAAGACCGTTGTAGGCGCTGGGCATACTGGTCTCTTTCAGCGTGTAATTGTATCCTGACGGCAGATTCAAAATCACCAGCCCCGTGGTCGCCTGAGAAGTCGCCGTATAGGTTGCCAGGGGGACGGAGTTGTTCTGCGCCTGGAAGACGCAGCCCGCCAGCGGCGCGCCGTCCGCGCCTACCTTGAAGAAAATCAGGCTGCCGCGGGTGAACCCGCTGACCTTGGGCACGTTATACGTGGCGATCATGACGTCGGTCACGATCAGGCCGTCCTTGACCATCACGTAGGTAAGCTCCGTCGTCCCGTTGGTCGGATACGGCAGATCCGGTACGAAACCGGCCGCCGCCGTGTTGAGCCTGATGCGGTATGTATACTGGTAGGTGTAAATATTGTTGATAAACGACTGCGGGCTTGCCTTCTTCAGATCCCAGTAGAACGTGTTGTTCTCGAAATTAAGCAGGCCCGAGTTCAGGTCGTTTGGCGGGATCACGGTGATAAAGTCGATATACTGGCCCATGGGGTCGGTTGTGATCCACGCTTCCGCCCATCTGTTGATCTGCTGGTTTACCGCCGCGAAGAACGCGTTGAGTCCGGCCAGGTCGGCGGCGGCGTAGGCGAAGGACGAGTTGGTGGCGATGTTCTGGCCGAGCCACGTGACGGGCGCCTCGCTTCCGAAGGCCACCGTGAAGATGTTAGCCTTGTATTTGGCGTAGCCCGAAAACGTGTCCGCGCTTTTGATCACCGTCGCCATGCTCGCGCACCTGGCGTTGGTGGTGGGGTTGTTATCCTCGTTTTGCAAGCCCGAGCCCGACACGGTCGTGCCGGTCGTATTGCCGGCGACGCTCGCGGAGGCCGAGGCGGTGTCCGTGTTGGCCGCTCCGTCGGAAAATACTATCACCGACCGGTTCTGGATCGGCAGGCCGTCCAGCCCGTTGGGAAACGTATCTTTGCGCAGCAGGTTCCTCGCCAGCTGCAGCCCGCTTTCCAGGGACGTGGAGCCCGTGGAGGCCAGAGCGTTGATCTTGTTGACCATGCTGGTCTTCCCCGCCGGGGAGGACACATCCGTCCACCCGAGGACGATCTGGGCGTTGGAGCTGAAAGTGACCAGCGACACATACCTCGCCGCGCCGTTTGCGTCGGCAAAGGTGTTGACGAAGTTTTTCGCCGCGCTGATCAGGTCCGGCATGTAGTTAGTCTTTGTCGTATTGCTGCCGCCCATCGAGCCGGAAATATCCAGAACCAGTATGACCGCCGCGTCCTCAGACACCTGAATCTCCGAGACGTTTATGGACGTCTTGACGTCAAGGGTCACCAGAAACTCATTTTCCACGGAGGTCGCGGCGACGGTCTTGCCGACCGAAACGACCGCGTTATCCCCCAGCACCGGGCCGGACGTGACCTCTTTTCCGGCAGCGTCATAGTAGCGCGTGGCGCCCTGGGATACGATCTGATCCGACGATCCCGGCCCGGCGGAAACCGAGGCTGCGGGTATGAGGGTCAGGAGCAAGGTCAGCAGCAGCAGTAAAGATATTATTTTTCCGCCGGTAATTTTTTTGTTACCTTTGTGGCTCATAAGGCATCTCCTTAGTCGCCTCTTGTATGTCACCCCTTATTCGTCTTTGTATTTGTCCCGCAAAGAACGCGGGGTCACACCAAAAAGCACTTAAATATCAATATGTCTTACGTGTTTGTTAAATTGAGCGGCGCTGCAGTGCGGCATTATCATGCTCATACAGGCACTTGGTTTTTCCAAGTCGCTTGCCGGATGACGCATGACCGAACCGCCGGCGCTTATGGTTCCATACGCGCGAAAACTCGGCGCGAAAATACGCGCCGTAAACGCGGGACATCGGAGGTTGCCGATCTGACAATCCTGCAATTTTCCCGCGCTTTCGCGGCATTATGCCCGGCGGATTCGCCGCGGCGCACAGCCTGGCCGCTTCCCTCGCATCGCCTCCTTCAGACAGAATGGCCCCATACTGAACGGTCATACCGCGGCTTTTATACCAATCCGCATTTCAATTGCGGATTGGT
>WQUN01000231.1 GCA_009782085.1 Bacillota bacterium | reverse complement strand
TTGGCGCTTGTCATTCTGAGCGAAGCGAAGAATCTTGATTTTAAGACCCTTCGCTTCGCTCAGCTGACAACGAAAAATCAATTTCCGAAGAAGTCTATTGTTGCAATTTGTGTGTTCATGCGTTTGTCGTGAAACGCTTGGCAACCCGCGCGAAAAATGTTATCCTATGTCCCATGGAAACCGATCTGTACTACCCCGTGAAAAAATATTTCACCGCTCTGGGCTACGACGTCAAGTCCGAAGTCCGGGGCTGCGACGTGATCGCCGTCAGGGACGGGGAGCTCGTCATCGCGGAGATGAAGCTCCAGTTCGGCCTGACCTTGCTCCGCCAGGCCCTGGAGCGGCAGAAGCTGACGCCCTTGGTCTACGTCGCCGTGCCGAGGCCCCGGAACATTTCGTCCAAAACGCACAGGCAGAACGAGGAGATCGCCAGGAGGCTCGGGCTCGGCCTGCTGCTGGTGGCGCTGGACAGCCCCGTCCCGCGCGCGGAGGCCGCCGTCTTGCCGGCCGGCGCGGACGGCGGGGTCAGGCCCGCGCCTAAGCCCGCAACGAGGGCCGGCCGGAAAAAGGCGCAGATACTCGCGGAGGCCGCCGGGCGCACGGGCGATTACAACACAGGCGGCAGCGCGAACAGGATGATATACACCGTCTACAGGGAAAAGGCCGTGAAAATCGCCTGCGCCCTGTCGATAGCCGGGCAGGCGAACGCGCCGGAGCTGATCAGATGGTTCGGGTGCGACAAGCGCGCAAACCTTATCATGCGGAACAATTTCAGGGGCTGGTTCGAGAAGGCGGACAGGGGCCGTTACGCTTTGAGCCGCAAGGGGCTTGAGTTTTTGCGGGAAAACAGGGATAATGAGGTCGTGGCTTACTACATGAGAGAGTGCGAAAACACAGATTCCAACATGAGAGGGGATCCGCCGTGCGTTTGAGCGTACTGCTGGGCGAACGCCAAAAGGAGAGGCCGTCCGACGCCTTTCTGGACAGCCATATATTTCTGCTTCGGGGCGGGTACATCCGCCAGGTGGCGGGAGGGATTTTTACGCTTCTGCCGCCGGCAAAAAGGATCGCCCGCAAGATCGAGGACATAATCCGCGAGGAAATGGACGCCGTCGGCGGCCAGGAGGTTCTGTTCCCGGTGGTGCTGCCGGCGGAGCTCTGGCAGGAGTCCGGCAGGTACGCGTCCGTCGGGGAGGAGCTGGTGCGCTTCAAGGACCGCGCGGGCCGGCCGATGGTGCTGGGTATGACCCACGAGGAGGCGGCGGTGCACCTGGCGCGCGGCGAGGCCAGGTCCTATCTGCGCTACCCGTTCATGATATATCAGATCCAGACCAAGTTCCGCGACGAGCCCCGCGCGCGCGGCGGGCTGATACGCGTGCGCGAGTTCACCATGAAGGACGGCTACTCCTTCCACACCTCCTGGGAGGATCTGGAGGATTACTATTACAGGGTCTACGCGGCGTACGAGCGGATATTCGAGAGGGTCGGGCTCGGCAGGGTCCCGGCCGTGTTCGCGGACTCCGGGATGATGGGCGGCAAAAAGGCGCACGAGTTCATGTTCCCGACGGAGGGCGGCGAGGACACCCTCGTCATGTGCCCGAAATGCGGCTACGGTTCCAACCTGGAGGTGGCCGCGTCCGTGCTGCCCGACATGCCGGACGGAGACGAGGCGGAGCTTCCGCTGGAGGCGGTCCCGACCCCCGGCGTCAGGGACATCGGGAGCCTTTCGGCGTTCACGGGCGCGCCCGCGTCGAGGTGCGTGAAGGCCGCGGTGTTCGGGAAGGACGGCGGGAAGCCTGTCGTGGCCTTTATCCGGGGCGACCTGGCCGTGAACGAGGTCAAGCTCGGCAGGCTCGTCAAATCGGGGATCGCCGCCTTCGCCGGCGAGGCGGACGGCCTCTGCATGGGTTTTATCGGGCCAATGGGCCTCTGCGCGGACGCCGAGGTCTGGTTCGACAACTCCCTGCGGGGGGCAAAAAACACGGTCTGCGGGGCGAATAAAAAAGATTTCCATTTCACGGGCCTGTCGTTTGACCGGGACCTGCGCGTGCCGGACGGGAAATTCGCCGACATCGCCCAGGCGCGCAAGGGCGACCTCTGCGCCGTCTGCGGCGGCCCGCTCGACGTCACGAAGGGCGTCGAACTCGGGCATGTGTTCCAGCTCGGCGACAAATACACCAAGAGCATGGGCATGACCTGCGCGGACGAGACCGGCGGCCTGAAAACGCCGCTGATGGGCTGCTACGGCATCGGCGTCGGGCGGCTTCTGGCCTGCGTGGCCGAAAAGAACCGCGACGCGAACGGCCCGGTCTGGCCGGCGTCCGTCGCGCCCTGGCGCGTGCACATATGTATGCTTAACGCCGACAGGGAGGACATCCGGCAGGCCGGGGAGCGGATCTACGCCGAATGCGAAGCCCGCTGGGACGCGGTCATCGACGACAGGAACGCCGCCGCGGGCGTGCAGTTCGCGGACGCCGACCTGTTGGGCGCGCCGGCGCGGGTGATCCTGAGCAGGAGGAACATGGACAGGGGAGAGGCCGAGATACAGACCAGGGACAAGAGGGTCGTGAGGACGGTTAAGGCCGGCGAGGCGGCGGAGGTCATAGCGGGGATTTTGGGGAACGGACGGAGCGGCGTCAAGTGAAGCGCATTAAGCCAATACAGGATTCGGATTTGCGGCGCCCCCGCGTTCACGACAAACGCGTGAATGAAATTTGTTCATTAGACTTCTTCGGAAATTGTCGTTTGTCATTCTGAGCGAAGCGAAGAATCTTCAGACCCTTCGCTTCGCTCAGCTGACAGATGAAAAGGTCATTTTTAAGTTGAACAGCTATATGCCGCGCCCCCGCGTTGAAAATGGCTGTTGAAATATTTGTTTTTATGGTATAATAATAGCGCTTGCCGTGAACAGAACAGATGATAAAAAGATATGAAAGGGACATGATCAAGCCGATGCAGAAAAAAGAGACGCCGATTCCGAAAGAGCCTAAAAAGCCGCGCGCGCGGACGATTCGCTTTGCCCCGGACAGAAGGACCGTTGTCATCATATGCTGCGCGGCGGTCATAATCGCCGGCGCGGCCGTCGCCGCGGGGCTTAAGCTGAGGCTCGGCCCCTCGACGGTGGTCGCCTGGGTGAACGGCGAGCCGCTCACATACGGCGAGTACAGCCTTTTTATGACGGCGAACCGCTCCAAGATATCCTCCGATTTTCTCGCGCGCGGCGCGAAGAACGGGGCGAACTTCTGGAACACCGCCTTCGAGGGCCAGACGCCCTTCGAGGCGCTGAAACAGTCGGCCCTCAACGACGCGGC
>WQUN01000230.1 GCA_009782085.1 Bacillota bacterium | reverse complement strand
GCAGTTGCATTCATAAACCTGTGTACCGAAAAACGACGTAAAAGTAAAAAGTTGCAGTTGAATCTTTAAGTTAGTGGATATGGGGCTCTGCTCCCGCCGCCATAAAACGTTGTGACCGTTGTGAAATAGTTTTTGTACCTTTGTCCCATCAATCCGGAAATATTATTATCGAAGGCTGGTTTGCGGATATGAAGTCAGGCAATACTAAAGTACATTATTTTTAGAAACAAAGTGTTGAAATATGAGATAGGCAATGTTCCTGAAAAAGAAGAAGTCTTGAAATATATGCGTTCATGCGGCATACCAGAAAATCAATTAAAGGCAATATCAGTAAGCGGCATTTGACAGGAGGGTTGTACGTTAATGTCCAAGTACATCTGCACCAGCGCGATAGACGGGGCCGCGGCGTTCGTCGTCCGGGCCATGGGCATGGTCGGGGAGGCCATCGAACTGAAAGGCCCGGACTGCCCCGTCGGCTTTCCGGACACCACATACTATCTGCCGGTCATATACTCCTTCACCGGCAGAAAGATGCGGACTCTGGCCGACCTCCGGGACATCCTGGAATACTCCGGGGAACTCGTCCCCGGCCGCCCGGCGGAGAACACCTGGCTTCCCTACCTCGGCAACGCCTTGGACGCCGGCGTCGCGGCGCTGTTCGCCTGCGAGGTCATAGAGGCCTGCAAGTACGTGATCGGGCCGAACCCCGTGAACGGCATATGGCTCGGCGCGGCGAACGACGTCATCATGCGCGAGCGCGGCATCGAATTCGTGGACGGCACGGCCCCCGGCTTCGCGGCCATCACCGGCGCGGCCCCGGACGGCCCAACCGCCGTAAAAATCGCCAAGGAGCTCCAGCAGAAGAACCTCTACGTGTTCATGGGCGGCCCGACGGACGGCGTCCAGTTCGCGGAGCAGCTCGCCGCGGAGGGCGTGCAGCTCGGCTGGGAGACGCGGCTCGTGCCGTTCGGCAAGGACGTTTCGTCGCTCATCTACGCGCTGGGCTTCGCCAACCGCGCGGCGCTGTCCTTCGGCGGCGTGAAGCCCGGCGACTTCGCGGCGAACCTCAGATACAACAAAAACCGTATATTCGCGTTCGTAATGGCCTTGGGGGAGGTCACGCCGGACAAATACGCAGTGGCCGCCGGGGCGATAAACTACGGCTTCCCTGTCATATCCGACACGGACATCCCCGAGATACTCCCGACGGGCGTCTGCACATACGAGCACGTCGTCTCGAACGTGCCCTACGACAAAATAGTGGAAAAGGCCCTGGAAGTCCGGGGCTGCAAGGTAAAGGTCGTCAGCGTGCCGGTGCCGGTGGCCTACGGGCCGGCCTTCGAGGGCGAGCGCATACGCAAGGAGGACACGCACGTCGAGTTCGGCGGCAACAAGACGCCGGGCTTCGAGTTCGTGACCAGCGCGGAATACGAGGACATAAACGACGGAGAGATAGAGCTTATCGGCCCGGACATAGACACCGTGTCCCCCGGCGGGAAACTTCCGCTGGGCATATGGGTCGAGGCCGCCGGGCGCAAGATGCAGGCCGACTTCGAGCCGATCCTGGAGCGGCAGATACACCATATGCTAAACGGCGCGGAGGGCCTCTGGCACATGGGCCAGAGGGACATCATCTGGACGCGCGTTTCGAAGGACGGTTTCGCAAAGGGCCTGCGCCTGTGCCACTACGGCGAGATTCTGCACGCCAAGTTCCTGGCGGACTACCCCGCCATCGTGGATAAGGTAAAAGTGACGCTGATAACCGACCGGGCGGAGGTCGAAAGGCGGCTGGCCGTGGCCAGAAAGGTCTACGACGAGCGCAACCGCCGCCTGGAGGCTATGACGGACGAGTCCGTGGACACCTTCTACTCGTGCCTCCTGTGCCAGAGCTTCGCGCCGAACCACGTCTGCGTCATCACGCCGGAACGCCTGGGCCTTTGCGGGGCGTATAACTGGCTCGACGGCAAGGCCGCCTACGAGATCGACGAGACGGGCCCGAACCAGCCGCTTAAAAAGGGCGAATGCCTGGACCCGTTGAAGGGCGTGTGGTCCGGCGTCAACGAGTACGTCCGCACAAACAGCCACAAGACCGTAGAGGCCTTCTGCGCCTACTCCATCATGGATCGGCCTATGACCAGCTGCGGCTGTTTCGAGGCCATATGCGCGTATGTGCCGGAGTGCAACGGCGTCATGGTCGTCAACCGCGAATTCCTGGGCGAGACGCCGAGCGGCATGACCTTCTCGACCCTCGCCGGGAGCGTCGGCGGCGGCGCGCAGACGCCCGGCTTCTTCGGCTGCGGCAAGGTGTTTTTGACCTCCCGGAAATTCTTATGGGCGGAGGGCGGCTACGGGCGCGTGGTCTGGATGCCGAGGGAACTTAAGGAGCTGCTGCGGGACGACCTCGAGAAGAGGTTCGCCGAAAACGGCCTGGAGGGCTTCTTCGACAAGATAGCGGACGAGACGGTAGCCGTGACCGCCGACGGCGTGCGGGCGTTCATGGAGAAGAACGGGCACCCCGCTTTGACCATGCCGGACATGTCGGACTTTGCCCAGGGCATGGACGAACCGGCGGCTCAAACGCCTGCAAAAACCGATACCTCTGTAGGGAACGGTCTTGACCGTTCCGCCTTCCCAACCGCTAACGCGGCAACCAAAGCCGGCGCCGCCGTAGATGACCGTTCCGCCCATCCAACAGCTAATGAAACTGCAAAAACCGCCGCCGCAGGCGACCTTTCCGCCTTAACGGGCGGGGCGTCCACTCCTTCCGTTATGTCAGGCGCGGACGTCGCCGCGCTGACCGCTTCCATCACGGAGCAGGTGCGCGCGGCTCTGACAAAGGAAATCGTCGGCAGCATGATAGAGGTTCTGAGCGAGAGGTTTCTGGGGCTCGCGCCGAAAACACCGGGAAACTCCGGGATTCCGGCGGCTGGCGCGGACGGCGCGGCAAGCGCCGGCGGCGCGGGCGCTTTGCCGTCAGGCGGCGCGCTCGCGGGGCGGGCGGCGGATAAAGTCCCGGAAAAGCCAAAAATACCCTCTTCGGAGAGGATCTCCGGGATAAAGAGCTTCGCCCTTCCGGCCGAAACCGGGCAAAGCGCGGTTCGGACCGTCAGGCTCGGGAACCTCCGCTCAGAGGGCGGGACGCGGGGCCGGACCTACACGATAGGCGGCGCGGACTGTATGCCGTTCCACCTCTGGGAGGGGAAGATGCCCCACAGGCCGCTCGTGGCCATGGAGGTTTTCGACGTTGCCAGCGAGAAATACCCGGACGTTCTGCGGGAAATCTACGGCGATGTCCTGCGCGACCCCGCCGCTATGGCGAAGCTGTG
>WQUN01000229.1 GCA_009782085.1 Bacillota bacterium | reverse complement strand
TCCTCGCCTTCGCCGGAGCTGTACGCCGAGAAGTTCGGCGGGGACGACAGCGTGTTCGTCGTGACGATCTCGTCCGGCATGAGCGCCTCGAACGACAGCGCCAACGTAGCCAGGCAGATGTACCTCGACGAAATCGGGACGAAGTTCATCCACGTGTTCGACAGCCTCAGCGCGTCCGTCGGGGAGACTTTGGTCGCGCTCAAGATCTCCGATTTTTACAGAAGCAAGCTCAGCAACCTGGAGATAGTGGACAGCGTCAACAAATTCATCAAGAACCTCAAGACCTACGTCCTCCTGGACAGGTTCGACAGCCTCGTCAAGACGGGCCGCATAAATCCCTACGTGGCCAAAATCGCCTCTTTGCTCTCGATCAAGCCGATCTGCGGCGGCGTGGACGGCGCTCTGACCCTTCTGGACAAGGCCAGGGGGTACAACAAGGCCGTCTCGAAGCTGATAGACATGATGAAGGCGGAGAAGGCCGACTACGAGCACCGGATCCTGGGCATTTCCCACGTGAAGTGCCTCGGGAAGGCCATCGAGCTGAGGGACGCCATATGCGAGCGCATACCGTTCAGGGACAGCATCATCCTGGACACCGGCGGGCTTATCACGGTGTACGCGGACCGGGGCGGGATGATAGTGGCGTTCTGACTGGAAACTGGAGACTGGAAACTGGAGACTGGAAAAATATACAAAGGAGCTAATACACGCATGAACAGAAAGGCTAAAGCTATTTTTCTTCTCGGCTCTTTGGCGTTGACCGCGGCGTTTTCCTCCTGCGGCAAAAAGGACATCCCCACGCCCCAGCTCGACGCGCCCAAGGCGGGCGAGCAGATCGTCGTCATGGAGACCTCGAAGGGCGAGATAAAGCTCCGGTTCTTCCCGGACTACGCCCCGAAAGCTGTGGAGAACTTCGTCACGCACTGCCGGGACGGCTACTACAACGGGGTCATCTTCCACCGCGTGATAGAGGGCTTCATGATCCAAAGCGGCGACCCGACTGGCACGGGCACGGGCGGGGAGAGCATTTTCGGGGCCGGCTTCGGGCTGGAGGTGACGCCCAGCCTGCACAACATACGCGGCGCGCTGGCTATGGCCAACACCGGCGCGGCGGATTCCAACGGAAGTCAGTTCTACATCGTCCAGAACAGCCAGCTCGACCGGAACACCTCGCTTACGCTCAAAAACGCGGCAAGCGACCCGCGCGTGCAGATACAGGACGTGTTCGGCAAATACAGGCCGGCGGGCGGCAACTTCCCCGCGCCGATCCTCGAATATTACGTGAAGAACGGCGGCGTGCCGTCCCTCGATTTCAACTACACCGTCTTCGGCCAGGTGGTCGAAGGCATGGACGTGGTCGACGCGATCGCGGCCGTTCCGACTTCCCAGGACGCGGCCGCAAAAGACCGCCCGCTCGACGACGTGACGATCGTTTCGACGACGGTCGCCGTTTACTGAGAGGGGGTACAGTCATGCTCGCCTCCCTGAACGACGTCCTTCCGGCCGCGAAAAAAAACAAATACGCAGTGGGGATGTTCAACACCGTCAGCCTGGAGATGGCCAAGGCCATACTGGAGGCCGCGGAAGAGACGCGCTCGCCCGTCATCATCGGAACCGCGGAGGTTTTGCTGCCCTACGCGGCTCTGGACGAGCTGGCGTACTTTTTGCTGCCTATGGCGAAAAAGGCGGCGGTGCCGGTGGTCGTGCACATGGACCACGGCCTGACCGACGAGGTGATCTTTAAGGCCATTGAACTGGGCTTTACCTCGATAATGATGGACCGCTCTACCTTGCCGTTCCGCGAGAACCTGGAGGCCGTGAGGGTCATGACCGCGTACGCGCATTCCCGAGGGGTGAGCGTGGAGGCGGAGCTTGGGCACGTCGGCGCGGCGAGCGAGGAGGCCGCCGAGGCGAGGGGCGAGAAAGCAGGCGGCGGCGCGTTCACGGACCCCGACGAGGCGCAGATCTTCGCCGCGCTCACGGGGGTCGACGCGCTGGCGATAGCCTTCGGCTCGGCCCACGGGGCCTATAGGAGCGCGCCGAAGCTGAATTTCGGGCTGGTGGAGGAGATAGCCGGGCGCGTAAGCGCTCCGCTCGTGCTCCACGGCGGTTCCGGGCTGACGGACGGCGACTTCAGGACCGCGATAGCCAAAGGCATCGCGAAGGTGAACATTTTTACCGACATAAATGCAACCGCGGCCAAGGGCGCTTTCGATAACTACAGGCCGGGCGCCGGGGCGACCGACCTGACTTTGCCTGTGATAGAGGCCATGAAGGCCGCCGCGGTCCGGAAGATGAAGGTTTTCGGCTGCTGCGGCAAGGCGGGATGAATATATTAGCTGAATTTCTTAGCTTAATTTTTTAATGGAGGAACCTTGATGAAACTGGCTTTGGAAGGCGTTTACAAGAGCTTCGGCGAGAAGGAGGTCCTGAAGGGGCTTAGCTTCGCGGTCGAGGCCGGCAACGCGATGGGGCTTCTGGGCAGGAACGGCGCCGGCAAGACCACGGCGATCAGGATAATCATGGACATTTTCAAGGCCGACGGCGGCGGGGTCACGCTGGACGGGGAGCCGATACATAAGCGTAAGCTGAAGTTAGGCTATCTCCCGGAGGAGCGCGGGCTCTACGCGAAGCTCAAGGTGTCCGATCAGATCCTGTTCTTCGCGCAGCTGAAGGGCATGTCTAAGGACGAGGCCGTAAAGCGCCAGGCGGAGCTGCTTAAGCGCCTGGAGGCGGAGGAATACCGGAACAGCCGGCTGGAGACGCTCTCGAAGGGCAACCAGCAGAAGATTCAGCTTTTGATCGCGGTCATAAACGACCCGGACATTCTGATCCTGGATGAGCCGTTCACGGGGCTGGACCCCGTGAACGCCACTCTTTTGAAAGATTTGATAATAGAGCTGACCGCCAAGAACAAGGTCGTGATGTTCTCGAGCCACCAGATGCCCTATGTCGAGGAATTCTGCAGGCACATCTGCATAATCAACGACGGCCGCGCCGCCTTGGACGGGAACATCAAAGACATCCGGCGCACGTATCCCAGGAACAGGATCCACGTCTCCTACGACGAGAAGGCTTTGCCGGGCCCCCTGCCGTTTTCCCGGGACGACCTGCCCTATGTCAGCGATATTGCGCGCAAAAACGGGGAGCTGACGTTCACGCTCAAAGACGAAAATGACAGGAACAGGCTTATGGGTTTCATAGCCGAAAAGATGAGCGCGGACTCGTTCGCGGTCGTGGAGCCGAGCCTGGAGGAAATATTCGTGGATTACGCGGGAGGTCAGGTATGAGACAGTTCAGGACGGTCATGGCGTTCGAATACAAAAGCTACGTATCCAGCAAGGCGTTTATCGCGGTCACGGTCATATTCGTGCTGATCGCGCTCATCGGGCCTACGATCCCGACGATAGTCTCCGCGGTTTCGGGCAGATCGCAGGCCGGCCAGGCGGCCGCGCAAAAAGCCGCGGTCGTGGACGACAGCGGCGGGATATTCTCCGCCGACACCCTCGGAAAATACATGCCCGCCTATGCCGCGGTCTATTATAACACGGTCGGCGAGGCCTGCGACGCGGTCAAAGGCGGGGACGCCAAGCTGGCAGTCGTTTTCGGGGACGGCGGCAACCCCTACGCCTACGCGCTCTATTTCGCGAACATGACGCTGATGGACGTGGCCGCCACGGACACGTTCGACAGCCTGGTCAAGCGGGTCTATCTGGAGCGGACTATGCAGGACCTGGGCGCGACGCGGGCGCAGATCGACGCGGCCGCTAACTTCGCGCCGACGAGCCGAACGGAGAACATCACGGCCTCCGGCGACGCGGCGGCCGGCTCGCTCGTGGGCAACGCCGTTTTCGCGTACATCCTCGTGTACATCCTTCTGATAACGCTGATCATGTACGGCCAGTACATCGTCATGTCCGTAATCCGCGAAAAAAGCACCAAAACCATGGAATTGCTGATAACCTCCGCCAAACCCATACACCTTATCTTCGGCAAGGTTGTCGGCGTATGCCTGGCCGGGTTCACGCAGATCGCGTGCCTGGCGGCGGCCGGAGTCGTCTCGCTGAAGCTCAACGCGATGTTTTTGGCGTCCAACCGGCTCGGGCCCGGCATCGGGGGGGCGCTCGGCTCCATGCTGTCCATTTCCCCGGCGCTGGTGGTATATCTGTTCGCGTTCTTCCTGACGGGGTTCTTCACCTACGCCTTCCTGTACGCCGCGTTCGCGTCCACGGCCAGCCGCATGGAGGACGCCAACTCGATCGCCGTGCTTCCGATGCTGCTGCTCATGGCCTCTTTCTTCATCTCTATCATCGGCATGACCAATTCCCAGAGCACTGCCGTTGTGGTGTGCTCGTTCATACCGTTTTTCGCCCCTATGGCGATGTACATGCGCCTGTGCCTGGGCACGGCGACGAACGCGCAGGCGCTCGCCGCGATAGGCATATCCGTCGTCTGCATCTTCGGCGTCGCGTTGGTCAGCGCGAAGATCTACCGCATGGGCGTGCTGATGTACGGGAAGCCGCCGAAGCTCGGGGCGATAGCGAAGGCGCTGGTCACCCCGGAGAAAACGAAAAAGTAAAGGCCGTCGCCGAACAATTCCCAAGCCGCGCCGGCGTGCCTGGAGCGCCGTTCGGCGGCGCCGCAAACCGGCCGGGGGGGGGTGCTTATATACCGGAGTGTGAAAACATTAGCCTCCTCCGTCGCCGATTCGCCGCGGAAGCGTTCGTCGAACCGGCTCGCCGTCGGCAAATGTTTTCTGCATCCGGTATAATACAAACGAATGGGGGGATACGGTGAACAAAGAGGAAGAGATATTGGCTGTTCTGGAGACTTTGGTAAAAGGGCAGACAGAATTGGCCAAGGGGCAGGAAGTATTATTCAAGGGCCAGGCCGATTTGGTCAAGGGCCAGGAAGTATTATTCAAGGGCCAGGAAGTATTATCCAAGGGCCAGGCCGATTTGGTCAAGGGTCAGGATGAATTATTCAAAATCCAGGCCGATTTGGTCAAGGGTCAGGAAGTATTATTCAAGGGTCAGGCCGATTTGGTCAAGGGTCAGGAAGTATTATTCAAGAGCCAGGAAGTATTATTCAAGGGCCAGGCCGATTTGGTCAAGGGTCAGGATGAATTATTCAAAGTCCAAGCTGATTTGGTCAAGGGCCAGGAAGTATTATCCAAGGGCCAGGCCGATTTGGTCAAGGGTCAGGATGAATTATTCAAAGTCCAGGCCGATTTGGTCAAGGGTCAGGATGAATTATTCAAAGTCCAGGCCGATTTGGTCAAGGGGCAGGATGAATTATTCAAGGGCCAGGCCGATTTGGTCAAGGGGCAGGAAGTATTATCAAATGGCCAGGCCGATTTATTCAAGGGCCAGGCCGATTTGGTCAAGGGACTGGCGGAGACAAACAGCCGTCTTTCCGCGGTGGAAACCGGTTTGACCGGGATCAAAATAATCCTTGAAAATCGGATCGAACCGCATATCCGGCTCTTAGCCGAGGGCCATATGGATGTAATCCGCAGGCTCGATTATATTCAGCCGATCGTCGAGAATCTTGAGGAGGATGTGTCGGTTATTAAAGTTGCGGTCTCGGCTAATTCCGAGGAAATAAATATCCTGAAATCAATAAAATAGGACACGGGCAGTCCCCGTTGAAGGCCGGAAAATTCCGCCGTACGCTATAAATAAAGGAGAATTGTCCCCATGAGCATTCAAACCCTCGGCGACAAAGCGTTATCCCGGGGCAGCGGCGTCCTCCGCCTGGCCCCCGCGTGGGTGCCCAGGTCGTTTTGCCGGCCCGGCATGAGGATCAAGCTGCACCCCGCCGACACCTATAAGCTCGGCCTGGAGCGCGGCGGCATCGACGAGCGTTGGCTGGCCTCCGCCACCCACGCGGAAAACGGCCCGCTCACCCCCGAGGACGAGGGGCTTAGCTACGTCCTGACGGGTGACGGGCCCTGCGAGAAAATACTCCTGCGCGACCTGGTTGCCGAATATAAGGGCGAAATCATCGGTGACGGCCTGTACGCGAAATACGGCAGGTGGCCGATGTTCTCCAAGTTCTTCGACAACCTCGGGCCGCTGCCGCTGCACGTCCACCACGGCGACAGGCACGCCGCGCTCGTTGGGCAGTCCAGCAAGCCGGAGATGTACTTCTTCCCGGCGCAGATGAACAACTACGGCGGCGAGTTCCCGTTCACGTTCTTCGGCGTGAACCCGCGGGTGACCAAGGCGCAGGTCAAAGAGTGCCTCGAAAATTTCGCCAGGGGCGACAACGCCATCCTCGACATTTCGAGGGCGTACAAGCTCACGCTGGACACCGGCTGGGACGTGCCTCCGGGGACGCTCCACGCGCCGGGCACCCTCTGCACCTACGAGCCGCAGTTCGCCTCCGACGTCTACGCGATGTACCAGTCCGTGCTCTATTTCGCCCACGCCGTCCCGGAGGCGCTGCTTTGGAAAGACTGCCCGGCGGATAAAATCGGCGACTGCGACTACCTCGTGGACGTGCTCGACTGGGAGCTGAACGCCGACCCGTTCTTCGCGGAAAACCGCTTCATGCGCCCGATACCCGCCCGCGACGAGCACGAGATGGCCGAGGACGGCTATCTCGAGGAATGGATATGCTACAAAAACCGGCGGGTCTGCGCCAAGCGGCTGACCGTCCTGCCCGGCAGGACCGTCACGATAAAGGACCGGGCGGCCTACGGCTTCATTTTACTCCAGGGCAAAGGCAAGGCCGGCGCGTGGGACATAGAGACGCCCACCCTCATCCGCTTCGGCGAGAGCACATACGACGAGTTCTTCGTCACCGAGAACGCGGCCAAAGCCGGCGTCGCGATATCGAACACGTCGAGGTGCGAACCGCTCGTGATGCTCAAGCACTTCTCCGAGAACGAGGAGGTCAGCCGCTTTGCCGTCTGAGTGGTACGAAAAGAGCTTCCGCCGCAGCCTGGCGGACATGCACATCGAGGCCTGGGACGCGTCGTTTTTGTCGCGCTTCGACCCGCGGGCCTACGCGGACTGCCTGAAAAAGGCGCGGATACAGAGCCCGATGATCTACGCGAACTCCCACGTCGGCTACTGCAACTGGCCGACCAAAACCGGCGAGATGCACCCCGGCTTCGGCGGGGAGGACAAGATAAAAACGTTGATCGGCCTGTGCCACGGCGCCGGTATGGACGTGATCGCCTATTACAGCCTGATATTCAACAACTGGGCGTACGCGCGCTATCCCGAGTGGCGGATGCGCGACCTCGACGGCTTCGGCTCCAGGGACGAAAAGGACGGCTCCGCCGGCGCCAGGATGTTCGGCGGCGGGCGCTACGGCCTCGTCTGCCCGAACAACCCCGAATACCGGCGTTTCCTGCGGGCCCAGTTCGCGGAGCTCTGCGAAAACTACACTTTCGAGGGCATTTTCCTGGACATGACGTTCTGGCCGATAATCTGCTACTGCGGCAGCTGCGCCGCGCGCTACCGGGAGGAATACGGCGAAGAGCTCCCGCGCACCGTCGACTGGAACGACGCCTGTTGGCGGAATTTCCAGGCCGCGCGCGAGCGGTGGATGAGCGAATTCGCGGAATTCTGCACGGCCGAGCTGAAGAATATCCGGCCGGGGCTGAGCATAGAGCACCAGTTTTCGACCGTCGCGCACCCGTGGACCTTCGGCGTCCGCAGGGGCGTGTCCGACGCGTCGGACTATTCCGGCGGCGACCTGTACGGCGGGCTGGAGCAGCAGTCCTTCATATGCAAGCTGTACTATTCCCTGACGCGCAATCAGCCGTTCGAGTATATGACCTCCCGCTGCGACCCGGGGATACACGACCACACCACGACAAAGCCGCCGCGCCTTCTGAAGCGGCACGCCTACCTGACCTACGCCCACCACGGCGCGTTTCTGGCGATAGACGCCATCGACCCGCGCGGCACGCTGAACGCGCGGTTCTACGATACGCTGGGCGAGGTGTTCGGCGAGACGAAGGAGTACGAGCCGTTTTTCAGGGGCCGGCTTTTCGCCGACGCGGCGGTCTATTTCAGCATGGCCTCCAAGATGGACGTGAGGATGAGCGAGCCGCGCCGCGCCGTTCACGTCTGGGAGGAGCATTATTCCCACCTGGAGGGCGCGCTCGGCGCGGGCGGCGCGCTAAGGCGAAGCCACATCCCGTACGCCGTCGTCGCGGAGGGCTGCGGCCTGGACTATCCGCTGCTGATACTCTCCGACGTCGCCGTCATGTCGGACGAAGAGGAAGCCGCGATCGCGCTGTATGTTGAAAACGGCGGCCTGCTGTACATGAGCGGCCTGACGTCCCCAAACCTGGCCCGGAAGCTGCTGGGCCTGACGACGCGCGGGCTGACCGCGGAGCGCGTCACGTATATCCGGCCGTCGGCCGGGGGCCTGCCCCTTTTCGAAAACATGTACGACGCCGACTACCCGATGACCGTGTTCGGCGCGCAGACGCTGGCGTCGCCTGAAGGGGACGCGGAGATCCTGGCATACCTGACCTTGCCCTACACCGACCCGAGGGACACGCGTAAGTTCGCCTCCATCCACTCGAACCCGCCCGGCGTGGACACGCAAAACCCGTCCATAGTGCGCGGGAACTTCGGCAAGGGCTCCGTCATATGGTCGGCCGCCCCGTTCGAGGCGAGCGCCCAGCCGGTGCACAGGAAGGTGTTTATAAATCTGCTGAACCTGCTGACCGGCGGGAGACGCACAATCGAAACCGACGCCCCGGAGCATGTGGAGTGCACGGTGTTCAAGGACGGCGAAAAGACTCTCCTCCACTTCGTCAACCTCGGCGACGCGGACGCGGTTCCGTTCGATGTGACCGTCCGAACCGGGCGCGGGGCCGGCTCCGTAAAACGGCTCCCCGGCGGCGAAAGCGTCGCGTTCGCGCCAGTCCCCGGCGGAGGCGCGGACTTTACGGTGTCCGGGCTGGACATATTCGCGATGTATGAGATTGGCTAGGCTTCCGTTATCCGTCCGGCTGACGCAAAGCCCCCGCCGCGGGTTTATCCCGCGGCGGGGGCTTTTTTGTTCAAGATTCTACGGTTTTTACGGATTATTGTCGTTTCGTTTGAAATTGAGCTTCAAACTTCGCGCGAAACGCCCCTGAACATTGGTCGTTTCGCGCTCGTTTTCAGCTCATTTCAAATCGAAA
>WQUN01000228.1 GCA_009782085.1 Bacillota bacterium | reverse complement strand
TCTCTTCCTCTTTCTTCTCCTTGCCGTTCCTGCTTTTGTCTCGTTTTACCGTTTGCTATTGCTTTCTTTCTAATCTTTACGGTAGTTTCCGAGGTCACTCCTATGTTCCTTTCTCATGTTCCTTGCTTATGTTTTACGGCAGCACCCTGCAGGCCGTCTTATACACCCTTGTGTAATACGCCTCGTCGAGGCTGGAGATGCACACGCCCCACGTTCTCTTGGAGCTGGACGATTGGATGAACTGGCCGCCGCCGATGTATATCCCGACGTGGGACACCCTGCCGTTCTGGTCGGTGTCAAAGAACACCAGGTCGCCCTTCCGGAGGTTCGCCTTGTCCACGCGCGGCCCGTCGTTGGCCATCGCGCCGGAGGTTCGGTCAAGGCTGATCCCGAAGTGCCTGAACACGGAGTAGACGAAGCCGGAGCAGTCGACGCCCTTATTCAGGTTGGTGCCCGACCACAGATACGGCGTGCCTATAAACTGCTTCCCGTAGCTGATTATCGAATCGGCCAGAGAGCCGCCGCCGCCCGCCGGCTCCGCGGGCTTTGTCCCGGTTTTGACGTCCAGGTAATTGGCCGACACAAAGCCGGTCGCCCCGTCGTATTTGACCTTGTGCCACTGGCTGCCCGTCTCTATAAGGTCCACCGCCGCGCCTTTGGGGAGCGCGGTGAGCACCGGGGCGCTCTGGGAGGGGGATTCCCTGAGGTTCAGCCCGTCCGAGGTGTTGACGACCCCGTACTTGTCGCCGCTGACCGGGGTCATATCCGACGCGGCCTGGCCCTGCGCCGGCGCGGGCTTTTTGGCGGAGTTTCCCGCGGAATTTCCGGCTGACGCCGGTTTAGCCGGCGGGGCCGGCGGTTCCGGGGGCGGGTCGGGCGTTCTGAGGCTGTCTATGATGCCGCCGGTGACAAAATCCTGCCTGATATAGCCCGTGGAGCCGTTGTAATCGATCCCGAACCAGTCGCCGGAGACGGAACTGACCGTCACGAGCTCGCCGGAGGTCACCTGGCCGATGACGGCCCCGTCGGCGGAGGCGGAATCCCTCACGTTGACCACGTCGCCGGCGATAAGGCCGTTCGCCGCCTTTATATCGACATATTTTTCGTTTATGAATAAAGTGTTAACGCCCTCGTAGGAAATATTATAGAAAGTATCGTCTTTGCCGATGATGGCGACGGAATCGCCCGACGAAAGCTGAAAAACCACGTTGGAGTCCGTGTTCGCGCCGTCGCGGACGTTCACGTAGTCGTCGTTGACCATGCCCACCGTCTTGACCTGGGCGAAAGCGGTCACGCCCAGCATGACCGAGAACACGGCCGCGGCGGCGGCGGCCGCCAAAATCTTACCGGATCCGGCAGCGCGTCTTCGAATAAAGATCCTCACCTGCGTTCCCCCTAAGCGGTACATGTATTACGAACTTATTACGTAATTGTTAACACGGTTATTATACATAGAATGTAATCCCGTGTCAACTGTTGTCGAGAAATTTTTTTTATTTTTCGGAATATTTTTGGGGATAAGTATATACACTTATAAGTTGTCCTTATTTTATTCCGGTTTTTTACAGGGATACAAATCCGATTCGGCCTCATAATAAAAACCGGGGGAATCGAAATGAAAAACAATAAAGATATGAAAAACCATAAATTGGAAAAAATCAGACGGAAAAAAATCGAACTGGCGAAAATAACGGGCAAACTGTACCTGCTGTTTCTGATCTTGCCGATTCTCGCGCCGGGGTGCGCGGCGCTTTCGACGCACGCGCTCAGCGCCGCGCCGGAGCTCGCTCTTCCGGCGGTTCCGGGGAACGGCGTTCTGATAGGCTCGTATGAGACGAAGTTCGGACTCGGCGCGAAAGCGCGCAACGCGAACATCGCGCTGGCGGCGAAGGCCGTGGACGGAGCGGTCGTGCCGCCGGGGGAGACGTTTTCGTACAACGAGACTTTGGGGCCGACGACAAAGGCGAACGGCTTCAGGCGGGCGCAGATATTCATCAAGGGGAAAAAGGAATACGGCTACGGCGGGGGCGTCTGCCAGGTGTCCAGCACCTTGTACAACGCCGTGGAAGAGGCGGGGCTTGAGGTTATCGAGAGGCACAGCCACTCGCTGCCGGTCGATTACGTTCCGAAGGGCAAGGACGCGGCCACGTCCTACGGCGGGATAGACTTCAAGTTCGTGAACAGCCTGGAGAGGCCCGTCAGAATAGACAGCTACATCGAGAACGGGACGGAGGACGACAGGACCGGGATAGTCGGCGTAAGGCTGTATATGGTTTAGACATTTATTGACCGGGATGGGAGCGGAATATGAAAAAGCTGTTAAACCTGATAAAACTGAGCGGCGGCATTGTGCTCCTGGCGTTTTTAACGGCTCGGTTCCTGGCGGGGTCCGCGGGGCTGACGGCCTACGCCTTCGGCGAACACGCCCTGGAGCCTTCGGACGTGTCCGCGGCGCAGCGGGAAAAAAGGGAAGTCCCTATCATCATGTACCACAACATCACGAAAAACCAAAGCCAGCTGGGCAAATACGCCATAAGCCCCAAAGAGATGGAAAACGACCTGATATACCTGAGGAACAACGGGTATGAGACGGTTCTGATGCAGGATCTGATAGACTATGTGAACGGGGAGGGAGAATTGCCGGAAAAGCCGATCGTCCTGACCTTTGACGACGGCAACTCCGGCGACTACAACTATCTGCTCCCGCTGCTCAAAAAGTACGACATGAAGGCCGTCTGCTCCATAATCGGCAAGATAACGGACGATTACACCAAGGAAGGCGGCGCCTCAAAGCCGCACCTCGACTGGGAGCAGGTCAGGGAAATGCAGAAGGACGGGCGCATAGAGATACAGAACCACAGCTACAACATGCACGGCTACAACGGCAGCGGCAAGCTGCAGAGCGAATCCGCCGATACGTACCGGGCGCGGCTGCGGGCCGACCTGGAGAAGACCCAGGCCAAGATCAAAGACGTCACCGGCTTTACGCCGACGACTTTCGTATATCCGCTCGGCGTCATCGGAAACGGCTCCCTGGAGGTTTTGAAGGGCCTGGGCTTCCGCGCCAGCCTCAGCTGCTGGGAGGGGATCAACACCGTGACCAAGGGCGACGCCGACGGCCTTTTCAAGATGAGGCGCGCCATCCGCAGAAGCGGGCAGCCTGTTTCGGACGTGCTGTCGGACGCGTATCTTCGGATGAAGAGGGAGAGGGCCAATTCGGTCCGGGGATAAAAGTCATTTATGGTACGGGCTTCCGTTCAAAATCATGAACGCCCTGTAAATCTGCTCCGCCAGAATCAGCGCGGTCAGATCCCAGTCCGTTTCGATATACGTGAGCCGGATCGCCCCGTCCCAGGCTATCCGGGGATTTTCGCCGCTTCGCGGCGCCCAAAACGAGAAGCGGCTCGCGGAGCGGTTCATTTGCGCCCGGAGCCAGGCGGCGAAGCCCTCGGAGGTAAAATCCGCCGCATCCGGCCCGCCGACCAGCATATTAACGCGCGAGCCGCCCACCCTGGCCGGGGAGCGGCTCGGTCCGTCTCCGTAAAACAGGCGCAGTTCGCAGAAGCCGGACAGCCGTTTCCGGTATTCCGCGATGCCCTCCGCTATAAACCCCTTTGGCGCGGCTGGCAGAAAAACGTCAACATCCACCTGTGATCTCCCCGATCAGGTCGTCCATGCCGAACAGGCCGCTGGCCTTGCCGGCCGTGAACCCGGCGGCCCGGAGCGCGCCGACCGCGAATATCTCCTTCGACCGCGCGGAATGGCTAATCTCCAGCACCTCGTCCCGTCCGGCGAAGACGACCGAGTGGTCGCCGACGATCGTGCCGCCGCGTATGGCGTGGACCCCGATCTCGTCGCGGGAGCGCTTCCCGCGGACGCCCGTCCTGTCGTAAACCGGGCGCATTTCCCCGCCGAGGGCCTCGTTTACCGCCTTTTCCAGTAAAACGGCGGTGCCGCTCGGCGCGTCGAGCTTCTGGTTGTGGTGCCTTTCTACTATCTCGATGTCGAAGCCGGAGCCGTAGAGCGTCTTCGCGGCCTTTACCGCGAGGGTTTTCAGGAGGCTGACGCCGAGGGACATGTTCGCCGAGCGGAAAACCGGGATGCTCTCCGAGGCCGTGCGGATTTTGGCCTCGCATTCCTCCGAAAGCCCCGTCGTGCAGACCACGAGGGGCATTTTGCGCGCGAGCGCGTAGTCCACGACGCAGGGAACCCCGTCCGCCCACGAGAAATCGACGATGCAGTCCGCCGGGTCCGCGCAATCCTCAATGCGGCCATAGGTGGGGAACGGCCGGCCGTCCCGGTCCTCCCCCGCCCTGAGGTCGATCCCCGCGGCGATTTGAACCTCCGGGTCGGACGCGGCCGTCTCCAGCATGGTCTTTCCCATTCTCCCGAGGTATCCTACCAGAATCATTCGTAACATAGACATTCTCCTATGGTTTATACCACTTTCAGCCCCGCCGCCAGCATTTCCTTTCTCAGAGCCGCCTCGTTCGCCGGTTCCATGGACGTGAGCGGCGCGCGGTAGCCGCCGACGTTTTTGCCCATCATGTTCATAGCGGCCTTCACCGGGATCGGGTTGACCTCGCTGAACAGCGCCTTCGTCAGCGCCAGCGTCTCCAGCTGCAGTTTCAGGCTCCGCGCCAGATCGCCGTTCAGATAGGCGGCGGCCATTTCGTGCACGGTTTGCGGCATGATATTGGCCAGCACGGAGATGACGCCCTTTCCGCCCAAAGAGAGAATCGGCACTATGCAGTCGTCGTCGCCGGAATAGATGGATATGCTCTCCCCGCAGAGCGCGGCGATTTGCGCCGTGTGCACCATGTCGTGGGTCGATTCCTTGAGGCCGACGACGTTTTCGATCTTCGAGAGCTCGTACATCGTCTTCGGCTCGATGTTCATCCCCGTGCGGCTCGGCACGTTGTAGAGTATCACCGGGATGTCAGCCGCGCCGGCGAGCGCCCCGTAGTGCTCGATCAGGCCCTTCTGCGTGGTCTTGTTGTAGTAAGGCGTGACCAGCAGCAGCGCGTCCGCGCCGGCCTGCATGGCGTGCCTGCAAAGGACCTTGCCGTGGGCCGTGTCGTTCGAGCCGGCGCCGGCCACCACGGGGACGCGCTTGGCCGCCTTTACGACGGCGAACCTTATCGTTTCTATCTGCTCCTCATCCGTCAGCGTCGAGGCCTCCCCCGTGGTGCCGCAGATGATGATCGCGTCGGTGTGGTTTTCGATCTGAAAATCGATCAGCTTCTCCAGAACGTCGAAGTTGACGCTCCCGTTTTCCCTGAACGGCGTGACCAGCGCGACGCCCGAGCCCCTGAACACTTCCATGCGGATCCCTCCCTTTCCGGAACGGTCAAGACCGTTCCCATATTAAGGAACTGTTCTGCTTTCGCAGTTCCCGAAAAACAAAAAACCGGCGCTTATGAAAACGCCGGCGACACGCGGAATTCCTGTGCGAACTCCTGCCCGTCGAGACTAGCGCTCCATCAAAGTCATGGCCTATAAGCCGGAATGCGAAAACATCAACTTCATCCGTTGCCGATTCGCCGCAGAAGCGTTTGTCGAATCGGCTTGACGTCGGTAAATGTTTTCAGCATCCGGTACAGCCGTTTTGATGACAGACGCGGGGCTTTTCACCCTCGCGCCCAGACCGGCGGCGGATCGGCGTCGTCGGCCTTCGGCGGCGTTCCATTTCTGCTGCCGTCAACCGCGCCTTCCGCGTCGGGCAGATACTCATGAAAACCGCGCCTCTATTCTCAAGGGGCATTATACCGCCTGATACGGGACTTGTCAATCACCGAAAATTCTGTTGACAGACACGGACAAATAATTTATACTGTATACCATGCGGACGCGTGGCTCGTATTCCAGCTTATTAAGTTTGCCGCGCATGTGTGCCGAAATCGGACGTTTTATTTTGGCTCAATAGCTCAGTTGGTTAGAGCGCCGGCCTGTCACGCCGGAGGTCGAGGGTTCGAGCCCCTTTTGAGTCGCTTGGGATCAGGGCTTTCGCGAAAGCCCTGATTATTTTTTACGCAAAGGAGATCGCGCCATGCTCAAAAACATCCCCCCGATCCTCTCCCCGGAACTGTTGAAGATCCTCTGCGAGATGGGGCACGGGGACAAAATCGTCATAGCCGACGGGAATTTCCCCTCGGAGAGCGTCGGTAAAAGCGGCGCCGTCGTCCGTTGCGACGGCCACGGCGTTCCGGAGCTTCTGGAGGCCGTGCTGACGCTGTTCCCGCTCGACGCATACGCGGAGAAGCCGGCGACGCTTATGGCCGTCGTGCCGGGCGACCCGGTCGAGACGCCTATCTGGGAGAAATACTACGGCATACTGGAAAAGGCCGGCTGGCGCGGGAAGGACGCGGTCAGGCATATCGGCCGCTTCGAGTTCTACGCCGAGGCGAAGGAGGCCTACGCCGTCGTCGCGACGGGCGAGAAGGCCCTGTACGCCAACATAATGCTGCAAAAGGGCGTGGTTTGCTAGATACTGGAAACTGGAGACTGGAAACTAGAGACTGGAAGCTGGATACTGGAAACTAGAGACTGGAAGCTGGAAGCTGGAGACTGGGAAAAAGATGTCGGAGGGGCGGAGGCGCGGGAAATGCCTTTAGTATCACCCAGAGAGATGATTTTACGCGCCCAGGCGGGCGGCTACGCGGCGCCGGCGTTCAACGCGGAGAACATGGAGATGGCCCAGGCCGTCATGCAGGCCGCGGAGGAGATGCGCGCGCCGGTCATTTTGCAGACCACCTCCTCGACGCTTAGGTACGGCGGCGCCGGGCTCTACGCGGCGATCGCCGGGGCCCTCGCCTCGGACGCCGCGATACCCGCGGCTTTGCACCTCGACCACGGGGAGAGTTTCGCGCTGGCCGTGCGGGCCGTCAGGGCGGGGTATACGTCGGTAATGATCGACGGGTCGCGCCTGGCCTTCGCCGACAACGTCGCCCTGACGCGCGGCGTCGCCGAAATGGCGGCGGCCGTCGGTCTGCCCGCGGAGGGCGAGCTGGGCAAGGTCGGCGGCAAAGAGGACGACGCGGAATCGTCCGGCCCGGCGCTCACCGACCCGGACGAGGCGGCGGAGTTCGCGCGGGAGACCGGCGTTTTCTCGCTGGCCATTGGCATAGGCACGTCCCACGGCGTGTACAAAGGGAAGCCCGCGCTGGACATGGAGCGGATCAGCGCCGTCGCCCGGAAGATATCCAACCCGCTGGTCCTGCACGGGACGTCGGGGGTGCCGGACGCGGACGTGCGCGAATGCATCCGGCGCGGCATATGCAAGGTCAACTACGCCACGGAGCTTCGGATAGCGTTCACCGACGGCGTGAGGGCGGCGCTGGCGGAACACCCGGACGCCTTCGACCCGAAGGTCTACCTGAAAGAGGGGCGGCGGAGGGTTTATGAGGCGGCGAAGGCGGTCATCGCGGTCTGCGGGGCAGAGGGAAAGGCGTAGGACAGGGATAAACGCATAAAGAACCGCGGAGCTTGCTATGAAAAGTGTGATGAATGCCACCCATATCTCTAAAAAGACCACTTATGGAAAAACAGTGGAAACCGGTTTTTGTTTCTTCTATAACTGTGGCACAGCGGGATTGGAGGTGACATAATGCTGATAGAAATAAAGATAGACGAGGATTGTGCCGAACCCAAGGTGTTAATCATAACAAACAGGATAACTGACGAAATAAACGAGTTTGTCAGAAAGGTTTCGGAACAAGACGTTTCGGTTTTGGCAGGGTTCAAAGACGACAGCGTATTTGTTCTTGACCCGGATAATATACTGCGGATCTATGCCGCGGACCAAAAGGTATACGCTATATCCGAAGACGGCGAATACAGATTGCGCCTGCGCCTCTACGAGGTCGAGGAACGTCTGCGCTCACAGAAGTTTGTGCGCATATCCAACTCGGAAATCATCAATCTGAAAAAGGTGCGGGATTTTGATTTGGGCTTTTCGGGCACAATCTGCGTCCGGTTTCAAAACAAGACCCAATCTTATGTTTCCCGGCGTTATGTTCCCAAAATCAAGCAAGTATTGGGTTTATGAGGTGACGGGAATGAAAAGGCAGGCTGTGCTTCGCGGCGTCTACGGTTTTCCTCTGGGAGTGTTCATAGGTTACGCGATAACGATCGCGGCATCGCTCATCAACCGGGACGGCAAGTATTTCCCCTGTTCGCCGGAGCTGACAGCCGAGTTTGGCAGCGAAATCGGAGCGGTCTGTTTTCAGGCGGCAATGAGCGGCGTTTTGGGCGCGTCCTATGCGGTGGCTCCCATGATATGGCGGAATGAAAAATGGGGCATCGCAAAACAAACGGGCATAAGTTTTGCGATTTTGTCGGTTGTGATGTTCCCTATCGCGTTTTTCACACATTGGATGGAGCGGTCAATCACAGGATTTCTCTGGTATTTCGGCTTCTTTGTCATTATTTTTGTAATAATATGGGGTATCCAGTACCGCCTGTGGAAAAACAGGATCAAGAACATAAACAAAAGATTAAAAAGCGACGGCTAAATCAAAAAAATCCCACGACAAATGCATGAACATACAAATCGCACAACAAAAGGAACTCTAAAGGGAGCGCAACCATGACTGTTCAGGCCGAAAATCAAAAATCCAAGGTGAAGGCCTACCTCGCCCTTATCGACGAGGTCAATTCCAAAGGCCGTTTCAAGCCGGACTGGGCCTCTCTGGCGAAGGTCGGCGTGCCCAGGTGGTACCGGGACGCCAAGTTCGGCGTCTTTATCCACTGGGGCGTGTACAGCGTGCCTGCCTTCGGGAACGAGTGGTACCCGCACACGATGTATAAAAAGGGCTCGCCCGAATTCGAGCACCACGTCAAAACATACGGCCCGCACAGGAACTTCGGCTACAAGGATTTCATCCCGATGTTCAAAGCGGAGAAATTCGACCCGGACGAGTGGGCGCGGCTTTTCGCCGAGGCCGGGGCGCGGTTCGTCATGCCCGTGGCGGAGCACCACGACGGCTTCCAGATGTACGACAGCGATCTGTCCGGCTTCTGCGCGGCGAAGATGGGCCCAGGGCGGGACGTGGTCGGGGAGCTGAAAAAGGCCGTGGAGGCGCGCGGCATGGTGTTCGCGGCGTCGTCCCACCGCGTGGAGCACTACTTTTTCATGGCCTGGGGCAGGGACTTTGACAGCGACGTGGCTGACCCCCAATACGGCGAGCTCTACTGGCCCGCCGTCCAGGTCCTTAACGGCGACTACAACGAGCTTGACGTCGAGGCGGACGCGTTTTTCATGGAGGACTGGCTGGCGCGCACCTGCGAGCTCGCGGACAAGTACAGGCCCAAGGTCGTCTGGTTCGACTGGTGGATACAGGTCGAGCCGATGAAGCCGTACCTCAAGAAATTCGCGGCCTATTACTACAACCGCGCCGGCGAGTGGGGCGAGGAGGTCGCGATCAACTACAAGTACGACGCCTTCGCGCCCGGAACGGCCGTGAATGATATCGAGCGCGGCCAGCTTTCCCAGGTGTCGCCGGATTTCTGGCAGTGCGACACCTCCGTCGCCAGGAATTCATGGAGCTATACCGAAAACAACGATTACAAGGCGCCGGCGGACATAGTGTGCGACCTCGTGGACATTGTCAGCAAGAACGGGGCCTTGCTCCTGAACATAGGCCCGAAGGCGGACGGGATGATACCGGACGGGGATAAAAACATCTTGCTCGCCATAGGCAAGTGGCTAAAAATCAACGGCGAGGGCGTCTATGGGACGACCTACTGGAAGAAATACGGCGAGGGGCCGACCGAGACGCCGGAGGGGCATTTCACGGATACCCGGCGCAAGGGATACACGCCGGAGGATTTCCGGTTCACGTACAAAGACGGGAGCGTGTACGCTTTCGCGATGGCCTGGCCCGAGGACGGGGTCGTAAGGATCAAGGCCCTCGGAAGCGAGCCGTGGAAATGCGCGTTCCACGGGATCGTCAAAAACGTGCGGATCCTGGGCTTTGACGGGAAAATGGAGTGGGTCAGGTGCAAGGAGCATCTGACGGTCATCGCGCCGGGGCTGAAGAAGAGCGGCGGCTTTGCGGCGGGGTATCCGGTTTGCGTAAAGGTCACGGTGGAATAGGGAATAGGCGGAGGTTTGATAGGCGGAGGTTTGATATGCGGAAAATCACATGGGACAACAAATCCTTTTATTTCGACGGGAAGCCCGGTTTTCTCGTCTCCGGCGAGTTCCACTATTTCCGCGTCCCCAAAAAGGACTGGGCCTGGCGGCTGGACATGCTGAAGGCGGCTGGGGCGAACGCCGCGGCGACCTATGTCCCGTGGATCCTGCACGAGCCGGAGGAAGGCGTTTTCCGCTTCTCCGACGCGCCGGAGACCGATCTGGACGGGTTCCTGACCCTCTGCCGGGAAAAGGGGCTTCCGGTCATCGTGCGGCCCGGCCCGTACCAGTATTCGGAGATGCGCTACTGCGGCCTTCCCGGCTGGCTGTTTGAAAAATACCCCGAAATCCTGGCGAAAAGGGAGGACGGAAGCCCGATCGCCGCGCATATGTCCGTTTCCTACCTGCACCCCGTCTTCCTGGAAAAGACAAGGGCGTGGTTTGACGCCGTTCTGCCGGTAATAGCCCGGCATATGGTAAGCAAAGGCGGCGCGGTGGCCTTCGCGCAGCTGGACAACGAGCTGACCGGCATTCACGAATGGGCCGGCAGCTTCGACTACAGCCCGGAGGCCATGGGCTACGGGCGCGAAACCGGGCGCTGGGCGGAATTCGTCCAAAAGCGTCCGAACGCCCCTTACAGGGATTTCTACTTCGGGACCGTCGCGGAATACTGCGGCATTCTGGCGGGCTGGATGAGAGAGCGCGGGATCGCCTGCGACCTGATCCACAACGGCGGGAACCCGGGGATGATCCCTTATTTCAGGGAAACGGCCGAAAGGCTCGGCAAGGGCTTTTTGCTCGGGGTGGACACCTATTACAACCTCGGCATGGACTTCGAGCAGATAAACCCCGTCCCGCGGCTCGCCGCGGACGCCTTTCTGGCCTACGAGCAGCTCCGGCTGATGGGTTACCCCCCGGCGGCCTTCGAGATGCAGGCCGGAAGCCCGTGCGACTGGCCGCCGATCACCCCGGAGGACGTCTCCTGCTGGTACCGGACGCACTTGGCCTACGGCATGAAGGGCGTCAACTACTACGTGTTCACCGGCGGGCGGAATCCCGCCCATATAGGCGGGGACGGGGACCTGTACGACTACAACGCCCCCATAGGCCCGGAGAACGAGATACGCCCTCTTTACGGCGCGCTTAGCGGATTCGGCGCGTTTTTGGCCGAAAACTCCTGGCTGGCGGCCGCGTGGCACGAGAGCGACTATTACCTGGCCCTGGATTGGGAACAGCCGCGGGAAAAGCCCGACCTGCTGCCCGAGCGCGAGAAGGAGCTTCTCAAAGAGACCGATTTCGGCTTTAGCCGGGCGTGGAAGCTGCTGAAAAAGGGCGTGCTGTTCACGTCGTTCTGCGCGTCCTACACGCCGGAAGCCGTGGACCTCTCGGCGGATTTTGCGGGCCGGACCGACAGGCCGTTCGTGGTGTGCGCGTCGAGGCGCATGCCGGAGAGAGTCCAGCGCGGCCTGGTAAAACTCGTGGAAAACGGCGGGAAACTGCTGATTTTGCCGGTCATCCCGGAGCTCGGCGAAAACGGCGAGCCCTGCGCCGTCCTGAGGGATTTCCTGGGAGGCGGCTGCGAAAAGGCCGCGGGGCGGACAGAGTTTTGCTACGCCGGCGAGCTTTGCAACCTGCAATCGGAGGGCGTCTGGCTCGGCGGGGAAAACGGCGGGAAAGTCCTGGCGCGGGACGCGGTTTCCGGCCGGACGGCGGCCTGGAAAAAGGAATTCCCCGGCGGCGGGGCGGCCGTATGGCTCGGGATGGACTGGAAGCTCACGAAGCGCGCCCATCTGGCGATGTTCAGGCATTTGATGGCTGAGCTCGGCCTGAACGGCCCGCGGGTCAGGTGCGGCAACCCCTATGTCTGGTGCGTGATACGGACGGACGGCGACAGGCGGCTTCTGTTCGCGATAAACATGTTCGCGGCGCGCATAAAGGCGGACATAGAGGTCGCAGCCGGGGACGGGGGCTCGCGCAGGCGGTTTGAAACGGAGCTTGGGCCTATGGAAGTCAGGACGTTTGCGGTGGATTGAGTTACTTATAAAAAAGGGTTGCGGATTATACCGGATGCAGAAAACATATGCCGACGACGCAGACAGAGGAGGCTAATGTTTTCGCACTCCGGTATAAATCCCCAGCTCTTTTTTATTTGCTCCCCATCTTGTAAGCCGCGCGGTTTGATGATAAATTACGGGCAATCAAGGAATTATATATTCTGTATATCAAAAAAAGCGCGGCCAATGCGCCAAGGAGCGTTCTATGTCCATCAAAAAGAAATATTCCACGGTCCGCGGCCTCTTCGAGCGGCACGCCGCCGGCGAAAGCCCCGCCGGCTTTAACGTGTCTTTGGCGGGCTGGGTCAGGACCGTCCGGCAGTCCAAAGAGGTCGGCTTCCTCGAGCTGAACGACGGGTCCTGCCAGAAGAACATCCAGGTCGTGTTCGGGCAGGAGATCCTGGACTGCCCGCCGGCGAACGGCTCCGCCGTCGAAGTCCGCGGAACCGTCGCCGTCTCCGAAAATCCGAACGCGAAAGCGCCGCTGGAGGTCAACGCGGAGAGCGTGACGATCCTCGGCTCGGCTGACGCGGACTACCCCATCTCCAAAAAGCGGCACGGCTTCGAATATCTGCGGACCGTCGCGCACCTGCGGGGCCGGACGAACACGTTCTCGGCCGTTTTCCGGCTGCGCTCGGTCCTGACGTTCGCGATACACGAATACCTGCAAAAAAACGGCTTCGTCTGCGTCGCCGCCCCCTGCATAACCTCGAACGACGGCGAGGGCGCGGGCGAGGTCGTGCGAGCCACGACGCTGGATTTGAGGAACGTTCCGAAGAATCCGGACGGCAGCGTGGATTTTACGAAGGAGCTTCTGGGCGGCGGGCGCTTCCTGACCGTTACGGGGCAGCTGAACGTGGAGCCCTTCTGCGCGGTGTTCCGCGACGTGTACACCTTTGGGCCGTGCTTCCGCGCCGAGAACTCCAACACCGCCAGGCACGCCGTGGAGTTCTGGCAGGTCGAGCCGGAGATGGCCTTCGCCGACCTGGAGGACGTGATGGACTGCATAGAGGGCCTGACGAAGCATATGATCATGAGCGCGCTGAAATACGGGGCGGACGAGCTAGCCTTTTTCGACGCCCAGATCGAGCCGGGCCTGGTGAGAAAGCTCGAAAACACGGTCAACGAGCCCTACGCAAGGGTGACTTACGCCGACGCGCTGGACATCCTCAAAAAATCCGGGGAGAAGTTCATCATGCCGGTAAGGTGGGGCGGGTTTCAGACCGAATGGGAGAAATATCTGGCCGAAAAGGCCTTCGGCAGGCCCGTTTTCGTGACGGATTACCCGCGGGAGGAAAAGGCCTTCTATATGCGCCAGAACGACGACGGGGCCACCGTCTCCGCGGCCGACCTGATGTTCCCGGGCATAGGCGAGGTCGTCGGGGCCAGCGCCAGGGAGGAGCGGCTCGACAGGCTTCTCGCGCGCATGGGGGAGACCGGCCTCCGTCCGGAGGACTATTGGTGGTACCTCGACCTGCGCAGGTACGGGACGTTCCCCCACGGCGGCTTCGGGCTGGGGGTCGAGCGGATGATGATGTTCGTGACCGGGATGGGAAATATCCGGGACGTGATACCCTACCCCAGGACGCCGGGGCACGCGGAGTTTTGAGTGACGGCGGTATGCTGTAACTGTTCTGTTATTTGATAAACCCGTCCCGTATGTGTTATACTCAGCTTATGGTAACGTTTTTCCAACGAAACGGAGGCTTATCCGATGAACTCATCCGGAAAGAAAACGGGCTTCCCGCCGGTTTTGGGCGCGGCGGCCCTTGTCCTGGCGCTGGCGCTTTTGCCCGCCGCGAGCCTGTCGGCGGCCCCGGGGGACCTGTCCGACGACCCGCTTGCAAGGGTAAGTTATGTGGACGATAAAGTCAGCGGCCTCGACGAAAAAGTCAATCAGCTCCTACTGACCGTCCAGGCGCTGCAAAACGGCGGCGCGGCCGGCCAGACTCCCGGCGGAGCCGGAGCCGGCGCGGCTTACGTCCCCGTCGGCGCGTCGGCCGGGCGGATCATCCTGGGCGGCGAGGGCGCGGAGATCATCCTGCGGAGCGGCTCCGCCTCCGCCGTCTGCCCCGGCGAAAACGGCCTCAGCGACGTGACGGACGGGGTTGACATTACAAACGGCGTGAAAATCCCCGCGAACCATCTGCTGATCATCCCCCGGTACGACGGCCGCGGGGTCGCGGTGACGGCGGACGCGTGGTTTCTGATAAAGGGCGGGTATACGGTTAATTGACAAACGGTCGAGAGGACTTGAAATATGCTTGATTTCTGCCGCCGCCTGATGGACAACAGCGTTTTTTTCCGGCTGACCGACATGATCGTCGCCTTTTTCAAACGGCTGTTCGCCGGGAGCGTCCTGGGCCGGTTTCTGTCGAAGCCTTTCGGCTGGGAGCGTCTTGAGAAGGAAGCGGCCGGCGAAAGACCCATTGACGAGGTTCAAGCCTGCGAGCGCGCGCCCCGGTACAAAAGCGGCGTTTTCGCGGGCGCGGCCGCCGGCTTTTTCGACGCCCTCGCCGCGTTCGGGCGCGGGAAGGGCGCGGTTCTGGCCGGGCACAGCGCGTTTTGGCGGCTGCTTTCGGAGCTCGACGGCTTTCTCGCCCAAAGCGCGCTGATTTCGTGGGTTTACCGCCTCTGCGGCGTTAAATTTCTGGAGAGGCGCTTCGAAAAATACCGGGCGCTGCCGGTTTTCGCGGCCGTGGCCGCCGCCTGCGCCGCCGCGGCGATGTTCTTCGTCCCCCCGGCCTACGCGGGTTTAGGCGCAGCGGGGGTTCTGGGCGCCTTGCTCGCCGCCGCGCACCCGGAATTCGGCGTGCTGGCGGTGGCCGGGCTCCTGCCGTTTCTGCCGACGATGCTGACCGCCGCGCTGATTGGCTATGTGATCTTCTGCTTTTTCCTGAACCTGCTGACCGGCAGGGTGCGGGCGGCCGTCGACCCGACCGGGCTGGCGGTCGCCGCGCTCGTCATGACGGGCCTGTTCTGCGGCCTGACGTCGTTCACCCCGTCCGCCAGTATTAAGATCGCGCTTCTGACGGCGCTTTTCATGCTGTCGTACCCGTTGCTGGTCTCGATAATAAACACGCGCGAGAAAATAAGCGCGCTTATTTTCACGTTCTCCGCCTCGGCCGCCGTGACCGGGCTTGTCGGCATGTATCAGAAGCTGTCCGGGAAGGTCGACATGACCTGGGTGGACAGGCGGGAGTTCGCGGATCTGCGCCTGCGCGTCTATTCCACCTTCGCCAACCCGAACGTCTACGGGACGTATCTGCTTCTGGCGCTGCCGCTGGCCGCCGTCATGGCATACGCCTCCAAAAGGGTCTTTACGAAGGCCGTTTACCTCGGCATATCGCTGCTGCTGCTCGTCAACCTGGCCTACACGTACTCGCGCGGGTGTTACCTGGCGCTGGCTTTTGCCGCGTTCGTGTTCGTCCTGCTCACGGCGAAGCGCCTAGTGGCGTTTTTTCTGGCGGCCCTGGCGCTCTCCCCGTTCGTCCTGCCGTCCAGTATGCTCCAGCGCATCACGACTTTGAGCGACTCGTCCACCTCCTACAGGATATACATATGGCAGGCGACCGTCCGCATACTCAGAGACTTCTGGTTCAGCGGCCTGGGCCAGGGGATTTCGGCTTACAACGTGGCCTACCCTTTCTACGCCTTCGCGAACGTCGTCGCCCCGCACTCGCACAACCTGTACTTGCAGGTGTTCGTGGAGACGGGGATATTCGGCCTGCTGGTCTTTTTGGCTCTCCTTGCGGTCTTCTACAAAACGCAGCTCCCGTTCGTCTACGGGGCGTCCGGAAAAACCAAGGCGCTTTGCGCCGGCGTCTCCGCGGCGGTCGCCGGGTTTCTGTTCCAGGGGATGTTCGACTATGTGTTCTATAACTACAAGGTCATGCTGGCGTTTTTCGTGTTTTTGGGGATCGGCGGCGCGGCTGTGAGGCTGGGGCGGGAACCTGACGGGTCATAGGGAAACTTCTGTAAAATGTCATCCTGGAAACTTGACGGATCATAGGGAAACTTCTGTAAAATGTCATCCTGGGCAAAGCGAAGGATTCAACCTATACGGTGCGCACGTCACTGTGAACTAAAATCTGCAGGGAACGGTCTTGACCGTTCCGATCCGGATGGTGCGGAACGGTCAAGACCGTTCCCTACAAAATCGTTTCAATGACAATCCGGCTGTTTTACTTCCGGTTTCCGTGGGTTGGGGCGGGAACCTGACGGGTCATAGGAAACTTCTGTAAAATGTCATCCTGGGCAAAGCGAAGGATTCAACGTATACGTTGCGCACGTCACTGTGAACGAAAATCTGCAGGGAACGGTCTTGACCGTTCCGATCCGGATGGTGCGGAACGGTCAAGACCGGATGGTGCGGAACGGTCAAGACCGTTCCCTACAAAATCGTTTTCACGGCAATGACAATCCGGCTGTTTTATACCGGATGCAGAAAACATTTGCCGGCGACGTAGACAGAGGAAGCTAATGTTTTCGCACTCCGGTATACTTCCGGTTCCGTGGGGGTGTTGCCTTTTGAAAGTCCTGCACATACTCTCGGACACGAACATAGGCGGCGCGGGCAGGTGCGCGCTTACTCTGGCGAAATATCTGAACGGGCCGGAATGCGCCGTGGAGGTCATTTTGCCCGAAAACAGCGCCCTTCGCCCGGAGTTTGAAAAGATAGGGGTCGGCGTAACGGAGGCCCCCCGGATAGGGGAGCGGTCGTTCGACCCGCGCGCCATCGCGGGGCTTCTCCGCCTGATCCGCGCGAAAAATCCGGACATTGTCCACACCCACGCGGCCCTCTCCGGGCGCGTGGCCGCGCGGCTCGGCGGAAAGAGCAGGCTCGTATACACGAGGCACAGCGTGTTCGATGTCCCGGCGAAAAACCGGCGCTTCCCCCGGAAACAGGCCATCGGTTTCGTCAACAACTTCTTTTCCGACGCGATAATCGCCGTCTCCCCGGCTGCCAGGGACAACCTGACAGCCGTCGGGACGGACCCGGAAAAGATTCGCGTAATAATGAACGGCGCGGAGCCGGTCGAGGCCGTGACTGCGGCGGAGCGCGCGGCTTTGCGGCGGGGTTACGGGTTCGGGGAAAACGACTTCGTCGTGTCGGCCGCGGCGCGCCTGGTTCCGGAGAAGGGGCACGAAACGCTCCTGGACGCGGCGAGGCTCCTGGCTGAACACCCGCCCGGGGGCAAAACGGTAAAATTCCTGATCGCCGGGGAGGGCCCGTCCGGAGCGGCGCTAAGGGCAAAGGCCGCGGCGGAAAAGATACCGGGCGTGGTCTTCGCCGGGTTCGTCCGGGACATCGGCGGGGTGTTCAACATCACCGACCTGCAGGCGAACGCCTCCTGGGGCACGGAGGCCACGTCCGTGGCGCTCCTCCAGGGCATGAGCCTGGGCGTCCCCGCGGTGGCGAGCGATTTCGGCGGGAACCCCTATGTGATAAGAAACGGCGAAAACGGCCTGCTGTTTCCGGCCAAGGACCCGCGCGCCCTGGCGGACGCCATACGTTCCGTTTGCCTAAACCGGGAGACGTATGATAAAATGACAATAAACGCGCGGAGGATCTACCGGGAGGAGTTCACCGCCGAGGCCATGGCGGAGCGGACTCTCGCGCTGTATGAAAAACTTCTGTGAGGAACGGTCAAGACCGTTCCTTGCATCGGCAGAATACCCTCGGAAACCATTTAATACCAGTTGTCACCCTGAGCGGAGCGAAGGGTCTTTATGCTAAAATGGCTCCCGTAACATTGTGGGAAAGATTCTTCGCTTACGCTCAGAATGACAGCTCTAATGCGGTTTTCGACTTTTCGAGGGTGCATCGGCAGGATAAGGAGGAATCTCTTTGGACCGTCAGTTCAGGCTTTTCGGGAAGATCAGCCTTTTGGACATCGCGCTCGTGATCCTGCTGGCCGCGTTTATCGCGCTGGCGTACCGCTTTTCCGCGCCGCAGAGCGTGGCCGCGAAGCCCGGGGACAGGCGGATCACCTACGTCGTCGAGATCGCCAAGCGCGCCCCCGATTTCGCCGGCCAGATCAAGACCGGCGCGAAGCTCTACGACAGCCTGAAGGGCTACTACATCGGGGACATCACGGACGTGGCCGTCGAGCCCTACGTCGAGGACGCCCCGGACCTCGCGGCCGGCGTGATCCGCCGCGCGCCGATAGACGGGCTGTGCTTCATCTACGTGACCGTTCAGGCCGACGCTTTGGTCACCGAGAAGGACACTCTCGTCGGGCAGTACGAGGTGCTGGTCGGCAAGGCCGTGTACGTCAAGAACGCCGATTTCGCCGCCGGGGGCTATGTCGTGAGCCTGGACGGCGTGAGGGGGTGAGGCTGTGGCCAAAATAACGGACAAAAACGGCAGGTTCTTCGGGAAGGTCAGCGTCCTGGACGTTTTGCTGATCGTCCTGATCCTCGGCCTGGCGGCGGGCTATGGGTACAAGAGGCTCTCGGCCCCGGCGGAGCGCATCGTCAACGCGAACACCACGATCTACGCGACTTTTGTGATCGAAAGGGTCCGGGATTTCAGCGTCGCGGCCTTCCGGGAAGGCGACGTCGTCTATGAGCAGTACGGCCAGCAGTCCCTCGGCAAAATCGTCGCCATAAGGACCGCCCAGGCGCGCGACGTGCTGAAAAAGGCCGACGGCTCGTCGGTCTACGCGCCTATGGAGGGCAAGTACGACATATATATAACCTTGGAGGCCAGCGGGAGCGTCAGCGGCGGCGGCTACTACTTCAACGGGAACGAGCAGCTGGCGGTCGGCAGCGACCTGACGCTCCAGTCGAACATGGTGATCTGCTCGGCCAGGGTGTATAAGCTCGGGCTGGAGGAAGGGGCGGCGAAGGGGGAATGAGCGTGCCGGATAAGGAGTTTGCGGAATAAAAAAATATAAGAGAGGGGCCCCGTAATGAACAACGAGGAGAAAATCCTCTCCGCGCTTGAGACGTTGGTGTTGGCGGTCAACAGCCTGGCCAAAGGCCAGACAAAACTCAAAACCCGCTTCGACAAGCTCGAGGCCCGCGTCGAGGACATACACGACAACCTGGCCAAACTCGAAATCGAAAATGAACAGGCCCACGGCGCGATCTTCGACAAGCTGGACATATTGGAGGGAAAATTTGACTCGAAGCTGAGAAAGGTTAAGGGGTAAGGGCGAAAAATATCTAAAAGAGGGGACG
>WQUN01000227.1 GCA_009782085.1 Bacillota bacterium | reverse complement strand
AGGACGGGGTTCACCTCGGCGAAAACCGCCTCCCAGGCCGACTGCATCTTTTCCAGAGCGGACGCGGTTTCTTCCGGCTCCTCCAGCATGGCCACAAGCAGGTTTTCGCTCCCCAGCGCGTGGGCCAGGGCGTCGGCGTTTCCGCTGGCCTTCGGCATGGCCACGGCAACGCGGCCTTTGCTTCTCTCGCAGAAATATTTGCAGTGCTCCGCGGTTTTCCGGAACAGCGGCGTTTCGCGGTCAAAGACGAGCCCGCCGATCCCCTGCCCGATACCGCCGATAAACGGCCTGAACCATATCGCGTCGCGGCCGAAGGCGTACCCCGCGCCGCGGAAATAGCCCGCGTGGCCCGCGACGCCGAGGTCCGGGCTGATCGACGGAATGGCGTCGCCGGCGTAATATGTGTTCTCTATCCTGTCGAACTGCCGCTCGAACACCCTTTCGGCGTCGAGCCACCAGCTTTCCCGGCCCTCCGGATCGGACGGGAACGGGAAATCCCCGAAGCGGGCGTTGTCCCGCGGGGCGACCGCCGCGGCCATGCAGCGGTCGATTATTTCGCCGTTCCAAAAGCCGCGGAAGCGGGCCTTGGTCTTGTCCCAGTTTTCGGCGAAGTCCATCCGGGGCCTCCTTTGAAATTCCGTTGAATCCGAGTTGCCGATTTTCAAAACGGTTTTTTCATGCGTCAGCGCCCCCTATGAAACTGTTGCATTATACCCTACCCCTGCCTCTCCGCCCCCATGTGCCTGTACCCCAGCGGCGTGGCGACCCTGCCCCTGGGCGTCCGCTGTATGAAGCCCAGCTGCAGGAGATACGGCTCCGAGACCTCCTCGAGCGTCTCGCCCTCCTCGTCGATCGAGGCCGAGAGCGTGTCCAGGCCGACAGGCCCGCCGCCGAATTTGTGTATGATCGCGTTCATCATCTTCTTGTCCACCGCGTCCAGGCCGAGGGGGTCCACGTCGAGCGCGTCCAAAGACGTTTTCGCGATCTCCTCCGTGACCTCGCCGTCGTGCATAACCTGCGCGAAGTCCCGGACGCGCTTGAAAAGCCTGTTGGCGACCCGCGGCGTGCCCCGGGAGCGCCGGGCTATCTCCTCCGCGCCCCGGTCGGTGACGGCTGTCGAGAGCACGACGGACGAGCGCTTGATGATCGTCACCAGGTCCGCCACGCTGTACGGCTCCAGGTGCTGGACGACGCCGAAGCGGTCCCGCAGCGGCGCGGTCAGAAGGCCGATGCGCGTCGTCGCGCCGACGAGGGTGAAGCGCGGCAGGTTCAGCCGTATGCTCTTGGCCCCCGGGCCCTTGCCGATCACTATGTCGAAGGCGAAGTCCTCCATCGCCGGGTACAGGATCTCCTCTATGACGCGGTTCAGGCGGTGGATCTCGTCCACGAACAAAACGTCGCCCTCGCTGAGGTCGTTCAGCACGGCGGCCATGTCGCCGGGCCGCTCCAGCGCCGGGCCGGAGGTGATCTTCATGTTGGAGCGCATCTCCGCCGCGATGATGCCCGAGAGCGTCGTCTTGCCGAGGCCGGGCTGGCCGTAGAGCAGCACGTGGTCAAGCGCCTCGCCGCGGCGCTTCGCCGCCTCGATGAACACCTTCATGTTGCTCTTGACCTTTTCCTGGCCGATATACTGGTCAAAGGAGCTCGGGCGGAGCTTAAGCTCGATCTCCTCGTCCTCGTCCTTGAAGCTGGTGGTGATCAGGCGCTGGGACATGGGGGCCTCCGATGGGGGGTTATAGCCGTTCGGCTTTGGCATGATATTCCAACTGTAATCCTGAGCGAAGCGAAGGATCTTAAACAGCCAAAAATAGGATTCTTCGCTTCGCTCAGAATGACAAATGGATGATTTTCAGGCTGAACGATTATAAGGATTGTTTGCGCGCAAAGGCTGGAAGTTGCTTATAGCAAACCATAAATATCGGACTCCAAATCGTCATAGCTCTTATCGGTTACCATATGGCAATCAAAACAAAATCCGCTTACCGCGACGGTCATGCGTAAGTCCTTATTTTTGCCGGCGGCGGCCAGCCCGCCAATGACGCCTGTGTTTTCCGCCTCTTGTTTAACCTCGGGAGAAGCCGCGATTATCGCGAGGCAAAGGATCAGGAACTCGTCGTTTTCCGTATGGCGATCATATATATTGTCATATGTGTTAAGCATGGACACCACAAACGAAGGCTCCAGCAGGCGATCGTTCAGCATGGCTTCCGTCGTCAGGAAGCTGTCAACGGCAAGCGCCCTCCTGAGTCCGGAATCCAGTATTCTCATAAACGAAAAAAAATGTTCGCATGTACTTTTAGCGGTCACGTCAGTAAAATAATGTTTTTCGTCCATGTAAAGCCGATACCAGTACCTGTACGCGAGGGTATGGCTTTTGTGCCTCGCTCCGTATTCCAGGACTTTTTCGTGCAGATCATATATGGGTTTAGAATTGAAATAATAAAAACCCGCGAATTTATATACCGCATTTGTCTGACTGTTTATAACAAAATCCGTCCACCTCCCATTTTCATTGTATAACGCGTGTGAATACAGCTCGATCAGGAAATTAATAAAGTCGTCGGCATCCTCCCGCGACCTTGTCCTGATGATCCTGTCCGCTTCGCCAAGCAGCCGGCCGCTCACAAATATCGGTTCATTTTCATTATGTATGTCAATATCGCCCGAGCCGCTGAACAGGGATTTGATGATAGGATCCGCAATCTCGCCTTTCAGCTTTTTGTCAAACACGATCACCTGATATATGTCCCGGAACATCATCATAGTCAGCGCTATTGTCATCGCGAACAGCACAACGCAGGTATTCCGCAATTCCAGCGCCACCGCCGCGTACATCAGCATTATCAGCGATAATTCCAGAATGGTTTTCCCCTTTTGTTTCCTGGACTTAACGAAAAACAGCGTCACGCTCATCCCGAGATATGTCTTTTTATCCAAAAGGCTTATCATACTGATAAAGCTCACGCTCAATACCGCAATAGTAGCCTGCACCGAAAACAGGGTGTTGAACAAATCATCACTTCGGGCCGGGTTTATCAGCAGAGCTTTCGGAAACCCATGCAGCCCCATATCGGCGGTAAAGGCAAACAGCAGGATTAAGCCTGATATTATCCAGCAGCAATAGATCAGCGGCTTCTTTATTTTCAAGTATCGCGCCTCCCCGCCGAATGCCAAATCATGTTCACCTTCCCGACAGCTTTTTCAGCGCCAGCCGTATCATCTGCTCCGCCGTCATGCCGTCCGCCGCCTCCGCCACGGCGCGGACTGCCTCCGGCCTGCCGTAGCCCAGCGCGACGAGCGCGTCCGCCGCGTCGCCGCGCTGGGCCGAAGCGCCTATTGCCTGCTGGGCGCCGGCGAGGGCGGCCAGCCTTTCGTCCCTCGACTTTATCCTGTCGCGGAGCTCCAGCGAGATGCGCTGGGCCGTCTTTTTCCCGACGCCGGGGGCCTTGGAAAGCTCGTCGCTGTCGTCGGAGAGTATCGCGATCATTATCCGCTGGGGCGAGAGGGCCGCCAAAAGCGCGAGCGCCGTCTTAGCGCCCACGCCGGAGACCTTCGTCAGCAGGCCGAACGTCTGGAGCTCCTCCAGCGTCAGAAAGCCGTAGAGCGAAACGGCGTCCTCGCTCACCTGCATGTGCGTGTAGAGCCTGACCGGCTCGTTCCCGGAGGGGAGCCTGGAGATCGTGGCCGGGGAGACGTTTATCCCGTAGCCGACGCCGTTGCAGGCGAGTATGACCGACGCGTCGGACACATGGTCGACGACGCCCTCTATAAAGGAAATAATAAAATCACATCCCGGCGGAATCTGTGTATAAATATTATCACAGCAAAGCCTCATTGGAAAGGCTTATTATTGTCCTTGGCCTTTTATTTTCAAACCCCTCGCAGACTTTGCGGCCACCCCGCCGTATATTTTCTCATAAACGCACAGACGTTAAGAAGACGTTATGAAAAGGGAGGACTTAACATGTCGGGAAAATCGGTATTTAACCTGGACGAGAAAATTGCGGGCGCGCTGAGCTACGTTCTGGGGTGGGCGTCGGGGATATTTTTCCTGATAACGGAGCGCGAGAACAAATTCGTCCGCTTCCACGCCCTGCAGTCGACCATCTGGTTCGGGGCCCTGTCGATCCTTTCCGTGATATTCGGCCTGCTCAAACATATGTGGCTCGTCGGTCGCCTTTTCGGCGCGCTGGGGTGGGTCGCGGGAGTCGTTTGCTTCGCGAGCTGGCTGTTTCTCATGTTCATGGCTTTCAAGGGCGCCCGGTACAAGATCCCGGTGCTGGGGGACGCGGTCGAGGAGCATGTGGATAAATAAGCAATTGCACGGTCATTGGCAGGGCGGGGACTTCTGGCGGCGGGAGCGGAGCCTCCGCCCTGCAAACCACAACGAACAGTCACACAAATATAGCTGTTCAACTTAAAAAAGGCCTGTTAATCTGTCACCCTGAGCGAAGCGGTTAATCTGTCACCCTGAGCGAAGCGGTTAATCTGTCACCCTGAGCGAAGCGAAGGGTCTTGAAGATTCTTCGCTTCGCTCAGAATGACAATGTGGCTATTTTGAAGTTGAAGGCTATACCGTAGGGGCGGGCTTCCATGCCCGCCCGAGCATACGTAAATCAGGGCTTTTTACGGCCGGGGACGGAACCCCGGCCCTGCAATGCCCGCCCGCGCATACGCGCATCAGGGCCTTTTGCGGCCGGGGACGGAACCCCGGCCCTGCAATGCCCGCCCGCGCATACGCGGCATTGCCGCGTCGCTTATACCGCTTAACCACATAAATCCACAACGGAAATGTCGAAACAACCCAGCGTCTGCAAGGTTTTTTCTAGGCTCCAGGCTCTAGTTTCTGCAGTTATCCAGTATACGTCCCTCCGAACATCCGCTCATACCAAACCAGAAACACATACACCGTCCATATCTTCCGGCCGTTGTCCGCCTTCCCGCTTTTATGCGCGTCGAGCAGTTCCACAAGCCGCTCCGTATGGAAATACCTCTCCGCCGTTTCGCTTTTGAAACTGGCCCTTACCTTTTCGAAATACCTGTCCTCTTTGAGCCAGACCCTCGTGGGCACCGGGAAGCCGAGCTTTTTCCTCCAGGCGACCTCCGGGGGGATATGCCCGGCGGCCGCGCGGCGGAACGCGTACTTCGTGTCCGTCCTGTTGACGCGGTATTTCGTCGGCAGCCTCGAGGCGACCTTGAAGACCTCCCTGTCCATCAGCGGCAGGCGCGTCCCCAAAGAATGGGCCATAGTCATCCTGTCCGCGTTCAGCAGAATGTCCCCGACCATGAACAGGCGCACGTCCAGCGCCTGCATCTTCGTAATGTCGTCATAACCCCCGAAACCGTCGTAGTACGGCCGCGTCACTTCCTCCGGGGCCGGGGCCTTCCCCGGCGACCTCAGTATGGCGTCGCGCTCCTTTTTGCCGAAGATTCTGGCGTTGCCGATGAAACGCTCCTCCACGTCCATACCGCCCCGGATGAAGAAATTCCTGCCCCTTATCCGGGCCGGAAGCAAGGCCGCGATTTTGCCCAAAAACCGCCTGACCGGCCTGGGCAGCGCCGTCAGAACGCGCAGGTCGAGCGGCTCCTTGTAGATGTTGTAACCGCCGAAGAACTCGTCGGAGGCCTCACCCGAAAGCGCGACGTCCACATGCTTTTTGGCCAGCTTACTGGCGAAATAGAGCGCCACGCAGGCGGGGTCGGCCAGCGGCTCGTCCATGTGGTACATGACGTCCGGCAAAGAGCCCCAGTATTCCTCCGCGGTTATGACGCGGGAGAAGTGCTCCGCGCCGAGCTTTCCGGAGAGTTCCTTGGCGTACGCTGTTTCGTCGTATTTGTCGTACCCGAAGCCGACGGTGAAAGTCTTTTCCGCGCCGGAGGCGGCGGCCAGGAAGCCCGAATCCACGCCGCCGGACAGGAACGAACCGCTTTTCGCGGCGGAGTACCGGCTCTGCAGGCCCACGGAATCGGAGACGGCGTTGTCTATGGCGGTCACGGCGCTCTCCAAAGTCATTTCGACGGGGTCGTAACGCGGGTCGAAATAGCGCGTCAAAACGGCCTCCCCGTTTTCCAGGACTAGGGTGTGCCCCGGCGGGAGCTTGTACACGCCCTTGAAAAACGTCTCGTCGTGCACGGAATACTGGAACGAGAGATAGCTCTCGAGGGCCGTCTCGTTCAGCTCCTTCTTGAAATCCGGGTGCGCGAAAAAGGCCTTTATCTCGGAGGCGAACATGAAGCCGGGGCCGCTTTGGCCTTCCTTGGCGTAACGGCAGTAATAAAAAGGCTTTACGCCGAAAAAATCCCTGGCGCAGAAAAGCCGCCTCTTCGGGATGTCGTATATGGCGAAGGCGAACACGCCCCTCAGGAGCGCCGTCAGCTTTTCGCCGTGCTCCTCGTAGGCGTGGAGCACGGTTTCGGCGTCCGTCCCGGCCCGGAAAACATGCCCTTTCGCGGCCAGATCCTCTTTGAGGGACTCATAGTTGTATATCTCGCCGTCCATGACGAGGACGAGCGTGCCGTCCTCGTTGAAGACGGGCTGGCCGGCGGTTTCGTCTATGACCGGCTGGCCGGCGGTTTCGCCGATGACCGGTTGGCCTTCGTCCTCAAGCCGATCCGGGTTTAAGCCCGAACCGCGACCCGAACCGGCCGCGCCGGGAACGGGGACGTTCCGCGAGGCCCCGGGCGTCCGCGCCAAAACGGGGCCGTCCGAGAAGAGCCGCCTATATCCAAGCGCCGCGCCGTCCCCGACGTATTCCCCCGCTAAATCCGGGCCGCGGTGGACGATCAAGGCAAGCATCTCCCCGACTATGGCGCGCGCGTTTTCGTTTTCGTCCGGGCCGAAGCCCGTAAAGCCCGCAAAACCGGACATATTTTACCTCCGTATACTCGCTGGAGTTCCCTTGGAAACTCGGAAACCGTTCCGGGAGCGTCATTCTGAGCGATAGCGAAGAATCTTGCCCCTACCGGCATAACCTCGTTATAGAGTAAAGGTAACTTCTACATATACTCATATATGTACTCCTCTGAATATAATCCATGCCGGCCGCCAATGCAAGGTGTTTTTTCCGGCCCCAGGTCAGTATGATTTATAGAAAAATGCACAAATCACCCGTAGGACAGTGGCTCTGCTCCTGCCGCTTTTGATCTGTTTCTGATTTACGGCGGGAGCAGAGCCCCCGCTATAATTATACACCGCTGTAATAGGCAAATTCACGGGAATTTAGACTGACCTGTTCCGCCCCGGGCGCGGCGATTTTTTTGTGGAAAATGCAAATCTGTTCTTCCCCCGCGAAAATTTGCGAAAATTTGCCTCGCCCATCCGGCCTTTTCACATTTCACGCCGGTCCGATTTATGTTAAAATTACGTGCCGTTATATATTTGCGGCGGATTACAGGCAGATCCCATGCCAAAGCGAGGCGCTGTATGTACCGCATACTGACGGCCGACGGCCCGGCCAAGCGCGGCGAGCTCGCCACGCCCCACGGCGACGTCCAGACCCCCGTTTTCATGAACGTGGGCACCTTGGGCGCGATAAAGGGCGCGGTCTCCTCCGCCGACCTGGAGGCCGTGAAATGCCAGGTCGAGCTCTCGAACACGTATCACCTGCACCTGCGCCCGGGGGACGGGATAATCAAAGAAATGGGCGGCCTGCGGAAGTTCATGGCCTGGGACGGCCCGATCCTGACGGACAGCGGCGGCTTCCAGGTGCTGTCCTTAGGCGCGCTGCGCAAAATCACGGAGGAGGGCGTCCGTTTCGCGTCCCATATCGACGGGCGGCGGATCTTCATGGGCCCGGAGGAGAGCGTGGAGATACAGTCCAACCTCGGCTCCACGGTAGCGATGGCGTTTGACGAATGCGCGCCGTATCCCTGCGAAAGAAGCTACATGCAGGCGTCCGTGGACAGGACGAGCCGCTGGCTCGGGCGCTGCCGGGACAGGCTGCGCGAGCTGAACGCCAGGGAGGACACGCCGAACAAAGAGCAGATGCTGTTCGGCATCGTACAGGGCGGGACCTATGCCGACATACGGATCGCCCACGCGGAAACGGTCGCCTCCTTCGGCCTGGACGGCTATGCCATAGGCGGCCTGGCCGTGGGGGAGCCCGCCGAGGAGATGTACAGGGTCCTGGAAGAGGTCGCGCCGCGCCTGCCCGCCGGCAAGCCCACGTACCTGATGGGCGTGGGCACGCCGCAGAACATCCTGGAGGCCGTGGCGCGCGGGGTGGACTTTTTCGACTGCGTCCTGCCCGCCCGGAACGGCCGCCACGCCCACGTCTACTCCGCCGACGGCAAGCGGAACCTCCTGAACGCCAGATACGAGCGCGACCCGCGCCCGATCTCCGACGGCTGCGGCTGCCCGGCGTGCCGGCGCTACTCCAGGGCGTATATCCGGCACCTGTTCAAGGCCAGGGAAATGCTGGCCATGCGGCTGTGCGTGCTGCACAACCTGTATTATTTCAACACGCTCATGGAGGAGATACGCGCGGCGATAGAGGAAAAACGCTACGGGAAGTTTGTGACGGAAAAACTGGAAAGGATGAGGAACCCGGAAATGTAGGGCGGATGGGCGCGGTTTGCCGAACGGTCACGGCAAACGCGCGAGTGTGATATTGTCGTTTCGATTTGAAAGGTGTTAGTCGGAAATAAGGATGATAATACTAAATGTATAAGAAGCATATCTTTCTATATAGCTGTTCAACCTAAAAAAGATTTTTTAATCTGTCACCCTGAGCGAAGCGAAGGGTCTAAGATTCTTCGCTTCGCTCTGAATGACAATGTGGATATTTTGAAGTTGAATGGCTATATTGAATGACGCGCCGCATATGTTATACGAATCTTGATTAAAATCTTCACAGTCTGTCGCCGAGAACGCCGTTGAAACGTTCGGCGTTTCGGCTCCGCCTGTGAAGTATTAATCTGAGATTCGTATTAGGCGGGGGCTTGCCCCCGCCGCGCCATGCGGCAGTTCCCGGCGGGGGCAAGCCCCCGCCCTACTGTATGTTTTGACTGTTTGGCAATTCAACCTTATTTCCGACTAACATCATATGAAATGATCTGAAAACGAGCGCGAAACGACCAATATTCAGGGGCGTTTCGCGCGAAGTTTGAAGCTCAATTTCATACGAAACGACTAGTGCAGCATATCAAAACAGATGGGATGTTTGTCATCCTGAGCGTAGCGAAGGATCTTAAGATTCTTCGGCTTCGCCTCAGAATGACAA
>WQUN01000226.1 GCA_009782085.1 Bacillota bacterium | reverse complement strand
TCATTCCTTTTGACAAGTGGATTGCAGCGAGCGAATCCTCTTTTTTAGTTTTCGCTCGCTGCTTTCGCAGCTCGCGCTACGCCGTAACCGTGACCGCGAACACGACCTTGGTCCCGTCGGGCGCCGCTATTGTGATGACGGCTATGCCCGCCTTCATCGGGGTCAAAGTCCCGTCCCGGGACACGCCGCAGACAGCCGGGTTCGACGATGTAAAAGACAGAGCGCCCGACGCGCCGCTCCAGGCAAACGGGATGGCCAGGGGCTTGGCGACCTTGGCCAGCATGGACTTGACGGCGCAGACAAGCTCCCCTTTCAATACCGTCAGCGTAAATGTGAACACGGCGTCCGGGCTGACCCCGTTGCCGGCGGTCAATTTTATTTCGTAAACCCCCGGCTTAAGACCGGCCGCGATGTCCAGCGTTTTAGCCTCGTTGTTCCAGGTGACGGCCGGGTCGCCGCCGGTCTTTGTCACGGCGGCGTTGTCGCCGGTAATTGTGAACGGAGCGCTGGAGGCGGCCGCGTAACCCTCCGGAAGCGTCATGGCCTCCGGCCCGTCGATAGCCGGCGGGACAGGCGTGTCGATCTCCACCGGCTCGCAGATAATGTCCACGTTCCTGACCCGCCACATTCCCTTTTCGGCGGGTTCCACGTCGTAAATCAAGAGCTTGAGGTAACGCGCCCGAACCGGTTCGCCAAACGTAAGCGCGGAAAAGCCGTGGGCCGTGTCGTAACTCACCTGGAAAGGCGCGCCGTCGATGTCCGTCGGACGGATAGCCGTAAACACCGCGCTTCCCCAGTCGATGCCCGAAACGTCGCCCACGGGCTTGTCGCTGGCGAAGACCATCATCGAGCGCGGGTGATACCACGGCGCGTCGGCCATCGGCATGATTATCTTCGAGACGTCATAGAGGCCCTGCAGATCAAAAATCAAATACTGTCCGACTTCCATGACGTTGCCGGGCGAGTCGCCCTCCCAGTACCTCGCGGGGGCGTTGTACACCATTCTGGGCCGCTCGGAGGCCGACGATATGACGATGTCATCCTGCGTGAGGATGAACGGCGTCGGTGTGCCGTATATATGCAGCTCCCCTATGGCCCAGTTCTCGGAGAGCTCTCCCTCCATGCGGCACACGAGCTTGACATAGCGGATGTTGCGGGGCGGATCCTGATCCAAAAAGAACGAAGACGTCAGCGAGTCCTGGAAGGAGTTGCTGATCTCGTGGTCGAGCAAGCGCCAGGAATCCGGGTTGTCCGGATCGCTTGCCGCGCCGTAAATGTCAATTGAGACGGGATAATTGTACTTGAGGCTTTCCGGGTCTATATATTGAATCAGTTCAAGGGTATATCTGGAACCAAGATCGATCATGATCCAGTCCCCCTCTATGTCCCCGCTGACTTTCCAATATGTGTCAATATCGCCGTCGATGACATTTGGCGCGTTATCATTGTTCTTGCTGGCCGTGACGGCCCAGCCGTCCCTCGGGATTTCGATCCCCGCCCAATCCTTGTTCCAGGGGGGAACGACCGCCGGCGCCGGGGTGGGGACGGCCGGATCGAAAGGCAGGACGTTGACGTTGCCGATGACCACGTCGCCGGACGCGCCGGTAAAGCGCAGTTCCACATACCGGGCTTCCGTCGGGGCAAATGTCAGCCGCGCCAGATCCTTGGCGGTGACGTTGGATATGGAGACGATCGGCGCCAGGACCGCGGTTTTATAGAGATAGAGCCCAAAATTGCCGGATACGTCGCCGGAGATATCCACGCCGTTGATCACATGGATATTTTTCAGGTCGATCTTCAGGCTGACGTCTCCGCCGCCAAGATTTGCCGCGGTGCCGGCGTCGTTATCGGCGATCGCGCCCGCCGCCCCGGCGGGCGTGACTGTCCAGCCGCCGTGGAGCATACCCCTCGCGTCGTTTTGATACACGAAGGTGTTTGTGCCGTTGTCCTTGATGGGGGTGGTCACGTTCACGATCGAGTTGTCCTTCAGGAAAACGCCGTACGCGGAGGGCTGGTCGATCGCGATGCCTATCTCGCTGTTTTTGACCTCGTTGTACTCAAAGAGCGCGCCCACGCTCAGTTTTCCGGTCAAAACGCCGTTTACACAGTTCACGATAATTCCGCCGGGCGTATGGCTGCTCTCGCCGTCGCCGGGCAAATTGACGTCGGAGGACGTGGTGTCGCTCTTGTCTATGGTGTTGTACCGCTGCTCGTTGGCGTACATCGCGGGGCCCCAGGGCGGGTTGTAGGTGCTGTCCTCCATGCGCTCGCCGATGAACGGGTTCCCGAAACGCGGCCCGTGTCCTTCCACGTAGTTGTTGCGGTAAACGTTGAAGAAAGAGACGCCCGAGAAGCCGTAGCCAGGCGTCTTCAGGTTCCAGCCGTGGAGGTACATGCCGTTTGTGTCAATGGCCGTGTTGTTCGAGATTATGTTGTCCTCGCAGCCGTCGTACATCTGAGGCGCGCCGCCGCAGGTGTTGACGCTGGTGTTGGAATCGAACGTGTTGCCGATGTGGTAACGTCCGACGCCCACTTTGCTGGTGCCGTCGGGTATGACATCCCAGGGGCGGTCCACCGTGACGGTCCACACCTTTTTCATGCCGTCCATGCCGGCCGAGGCCGCGCCGGCAACCTCGCGGATCTGGCCCAGGCCCGTGCCGGCGGTGATAATAAGCTGCTGCGACTCGTTGAAGCTGTGGCCGGAGTGGACATAGTTCTCCGCGAATGTGATCGTGTTTTCCGTCGCGCCGAGGATTTCCTCCGAGGCCTGATAGGACTGATTGGAGTCGCAGCCCATCGCCTCGCCGTCATTGCCGTCCACATGGTCAAGGTTTTTGATCGTGTTGCCGCCGATATAGCTGTTCCACATGTTGAAGCCGTAGATAGGCTCGTTGGTGAACAGTCCGTGCAGGCCGGCGGAGTGGAAATAGTCTTCCGTGACGCTGTTGTAATGCCCGGTGATCGCGTTGTTCTCGAATATGAACTTTTCCGAGGCGACGCTCATCTGAGAGGCCGCGTAGTCGAAGGTATTATTGATAAAGGTGAAGTAGTTCAATATCGAGAAAGAGTAGCATATGTCCGAGGTCGTCTGGAAGTTGTTGTTCTTTACCAGAATCGGGCCCGCTCCGGAGCAGCGGAAGCCGCCGTAATTCGGATTTTCCAGGCTCAGATCGAAATCGTTGTCATAGAGGAAAATATATTTCGCCGTGAGATAATTGTAAACTTCCCGCGCGTCAAAGTTGGGATCCCAGTTGCCGTACCACGCGCCGTCGCCGAACGCGCCGAAGTTGAGCCGCACGCCCGGGTCGATGGACGGGGCGGCCTCAGCCTTTATCCCGGTGACGCCGAAGCGCCCCACATAGCCGGACGAGGCGGAGTGGGTGAAGAAAGAGACGTAACCGGACGATGTGTTGCCGGGGGCCAGCATCTGTATGACGGTGGCGTTTTTGCCCGCGCCCTTGAGAACCACGCCCACGCCCAGCTTGACGGTGTCGGAAATCGTATAGGTCCCGGCAGCCAGTTCAACCACCCCGCCGCCGGCCGCCTCGGCCGCGTTGAGGGCGTTCTGGATGGCCGCGGTGTCGTCTCCGCCCGACGGGGACAGCCTGGAGAGAACGTTCCAGTTGAACTCGCCCGCCCAGGAGACGCCCAAAGCCAGCGCCGTGGCGTCGGCGGGACGAGCTGCTGCCGTGACGGTCACCTTTTTGGTTACCGACGGGTATTCATAGGCGTCCGTCCACTCTCCGCCCAGCCCGGCGGGATTTGTCCTGACCTGAACGGTGTAGTCCGCGCCGGGCGTAAAGCCGTTTGGCGCGGCGACTGTCAGGCGGTAGGCGGAAAACGCCTGAACGCCCGCCGCGTACAGCGCGTCGGCGTCGGGGTTTACGGAGCCCGCCGGCACAAAACGGACTTCGGTGCCGGACACTCCGCCGTATTCGGAGGCGTCCAGATTGCGGCCGTAAAGCTCCAGCGTCATGCCGTCGTACACGCCAGGGTCCGAAGCCCAGCGGACGTCGGGCTTGTTGACGCTGACTGGCTTGCTGGTCCCGCCCGCGGTGGTGACTGTGACCGGGTACACGCCGGGCGCCACGTTTTCGGGCCAGATGAAGCGCAGAAACTGCCCGTACGGGTCCACCTGCTCCGGCCGGACGGCTACGTCGGCGCCGTCCGCGCCCGCGCCGACCATCGTGACCGTAACGCCGCCGAGGAAGTATTCGCCGTAGACGCCCACCGCGTTGCCCGGGCCGACTCCCTCGGACACCCGGATTATGGCCGGGGCTTCGGAGACGCTCCCGTCGCTGACATATTTATGCACAAAGAGCCCGCCCTGGATCGTGAGCATGTCATAAGGCCCCAGGCCGGCGAGTTTTACGTATCTGGCCTTGACCGGAGCGAACGTGACGTCACAGCTAGGGCCCATAACGCCTAACGCCTCCGACCAGCTCACGCCGTCGGAGGAGACGTATACTCCGAACCCGCCGCTCCCGCCGCTGTCTGTGACCTGGCTGTCGGGCAAAAACAGGCTGACCTCGTCGATCGTATATTCCGCGGCCAGGGTAAGCGTGATGGCAAGCCGGCAAGGCCCGGGATTCGCCGACCAGACGTTCCAGTACGTGCCGCCGGTCGTCGCGCCGCCGGCGTTTACGACCGGCAGAATGTCCTCGCCTGTATAAAGGGCCGCGCTCCAGTCGGCGTTGCAGCCGCCGTCGGCGATTGCCGCCGTCACGACGGCGTAGGGGGACGGCGGTACTTCCGCGTACTTGTGAACAAAAAGCCCGCCGTTGATAGTATACATGTCATACGGCCCCAGGCCGGCGAGCTTTATGTATTTGGCAGTGACCGGCTCGAACGTCACCGCGCAGCTTTCACCCATGACTCCGAGCGCCTCCGACCAGTTCACGCCGTCGGAGGAGACGTATACGGCCAGGCCGCCGCTTCCGGACCCGTTATCGGTGACCACGCTGTCGGGCAGGAACAGGCTTATCCCGTCGATCGGATAATCCTTGGCCAAAGTGAGCGTTATGGTAAACTGGCAAGGCCCGGGACTCGAGGACCAGACGTTCCAGTACGTGTCGCCGGCCGGAACGCCGCCGGCGTTGACGACATGCAGAATGTCCTTGTCGGTGTAGAGGGCCGCGCTCCAGTCGGCGTTGCAGCCGCCGTTTGCGATTGCCGCCGTGACCGTCGCGTAGGGAGAATCGTCAGGGACTTCGCCTCCGCCGCCGGTAGACGGCTCGACGGTAATCGAGGTGAACGCGATCCACAAATCCGCCTGGCGGGCGATTTTGATATATCTGGCGTCCACCGGGGCGAAGCTGATTTCCGGATCCATCGTGTACGGCTCCGCGCCTGGCCTGACCGAGGCTACCGGATCGCCCCAGTTTATGCCGTCCGTGGAGACATATACGTAGGAAGGGCTTGCCCACTGATAATAGTAGTTGTACACGAGGGCGAAATTAAGGCCCTGTATGGAGAAAACGCCGTTGAGCTCCAGCACGATGTCGGTGGCCGTATGCTCGACGCCGGGCTCCGCGTAGGGGTTGTGAATATACAGGTCGCCGCCGTTATAGGGCCACGAGCCGTTCACACCCGCCGTGATGTCAATGGGGTCCGCGTCGCTGTAATAGACGGTCGCCCCGACCACCCGCATGGAATCGCCGGCGGTATCGCCGCCTCCCGCGCCCCCGCCCGCGTAGGCGAAAAGGCCGGTCAGGTAAAAAGTCCAGTAGTTTACCGGGGCCTGAATCATTATGTACTTTGCCGTCACTGGCGAATCAAAGTCCAGGACGAACGGGGCGGGATTGGGGTCAGCCGCGCCGCTTGGGTCGGCAAAAGACTTGCCTGTGGGGATGAAGTTCTCGGGATCAATTCCGGTGGCGTAAGAAACGTCGTAGACTCCCATGCCGAAACCCTGGCTGCAGATAAGCGCCAGCCGGGAGACTTCGCTCTCCTCCGCCAGCGTCAGCACGATCTTCAGGCCGCCCGCCCCCCAGGGAGCGTATCCGGGGCCGGGACTCTCCCCGTTGACGACGCTCAGGATGTCGGCGTCGGTGTGGTCGGTGTCGGTGAGCTTTGCGCCGGCCAACTCCAAAGCCGTGAAGCCGGCAAACTCCGGGGCCGCCGCCGCCACGGCCACGGCCGCCTGTACGCCCGCCGCCCCGGCTGCCGGCGCTTCCGTCCCGGCGGTTTCCGTTCCAACCGTGTCCGGGACCGCCGCGTAGGCCGTAATCGGAGTCATTGACGACAGGAGCGCCAGGCACAGCATGACGGATAGCAGTTTTTTGCAGCGTGACATGCTCATAAAACTGCGTGACATGCTCATAAAGTATTTCTCCCCTCTGTCAGAGTATAGTATTATATACATAATAGCACAATAAAACAAAGGAAACAAGCTTGTCAATATAACATATGATGAACCTGTTTACAAAAAGACGTCATTGTGTTATATAATTCAGACATCTGTTAAAACTTCTATTGAAAACGGAAAGTGAGCGTGGAACCTATGAACGCAACCTCGTTTTTCCTGATGCTGGATACCCGTGACGTCGTCGACCACAGCCGGATACGGCGGATGTTGACGGAGACAAAAGCCAAGGGGTTTGACTCGATCAACTTTGAGTTCAGAAACTCCATGTACGACATGTATTCCGACACGGGGAAGGCCGCCGTGCGGGCCGTCGTGAACATGTCCAAAGAGCTGGGGCTGAAATCCGTGATTTTATTTGAGCATCCCGGCGTGCCGCTTTTAGAGAAATACCCGCAGGCGCGGCAGAAATGGCTGATCGAGCACCGTGCCCAGGTGATTGCCCGCGCCTTTTCACTCGACCTGATACAGCCGGGCCCGCCGGACTTCTCGACCACCTCGGCCGTTTTTCAGGGCATACGCAGGGCTTTCTTTGTGAAGCGGCAAGCCGGCGCGATCTCCGAGTGCGAGGACGTCACCGATCAAATCGGCTGGGCGTTTCACAACGCGAACACGCCGAGGATAACCGGTACGTATGAATCCGAGGGCGAACTGCTGCTCTACGCGGAGTATGAGATCAACAGACCGGACTACGCCTTTCCGTATATCCGGGAAGGACTCGAGATGATGCTGGACATCTGCGCGGGATGCGAGCCCGACGGTATTATTTTGGACGAGTTCGGGATCGGGACGCGCAAGGAAGACATATACATGGGCGGGGAGTGGTTCTGCCGGAGGTTTGAGGAGCGGTTCGGATATGACTTCCGTTCCCGGCTGTTTCTGCTGAAAAACGAGGCGGAGGGATACTGCGCGGCGCTGACCCGGTATCACTATTACAAGCTCTCCTGCGAGCTGACCGGGGAGATACAGCGGCAGGCCAACGAGATGTTCAAAGAAAGGTATCCCTGGTGCCGCTTCACCGGCTGCCACCACACCTGGTGGGGAGAGGGCAACTCGGGCGACCTATGGGCGGGGAACATGGACTACTTTTCTTTGGCGCGGAACATCTGCGGCGGCATGACGGACTCGCAGTTTTACTCCGAAAGCACCATGACCTCCATGATTTCCCTGGCCGAAAGCCTGGCTAAATACGCCGGGGGCAAAGAGATATACAGCTGCAGCTGGACCCGCGACCCTACGCCGATGCAGCTCGAATATTACAGCTCTTTGCTGGGTTCGCGGAACTGCCGATGGACCTATATCGGCTGGGGATGCGCCCTCGGGTTCAGCCCCGGGTATCCGGATCATTACACCTGGGACGGCCTGGAAAATCATCTCAAAAACCAATACGAGATGCTGGATTTCATCAAAACGGCGGAGAAAAAGCCTAAAGTCGCGCTGATGTACTGCTGGGAAAGCGCGGCCGCGCAGAACAACCGTTTCATGCACTATCACCGGCTTAGCCTGAAGGCCGTTCTCCGCGAGTGCATGACCTCGCATATAGAAATCGACGTCGTTCCGACTTTCGCCGAAAACCTTGACGATTACGAAACCCTAATAGTGCTCTGGCCGGAGTTGCTGCCCGAGGACGCCTGGTCCGCAATCCGGCAATACGTACGGTCCGGCAAAGACGTGATTTTTATGGGCCCCCCGGCCAGGTACACCGCGGAGGGACGGGACGTGAGCGCCGAATTCCGCGCCCTAGTCGGGGCCGGAGCGATAAGCCGCGGGGAGATATATCCGGAGGAATACGCGTACGACTTTCGGGACGTATGGTTCACGCCGGAAAAGGTGGACATGCTCTGTTATCCGATGGAGCCGGCCGGGGGCAGGCCGCTCATCGTCCACGGGGACAAATGCATGGGGATACAAAACGGCAATGTGAAGTATTATCCCTTCGAAATCGCGCTGACGCCCTGTTTCGGCGCGGTGATGGGCAGGCTTTCCGCTTTCGCGCACATAAATGCCGAACAAAGCTTTATTTCCAAGCTCATGTACGACGGGGAAGACGCGGTCCTGACGCTCTGCGCCCGCCTGGGCCAGTTTATTGACGCCCGCTTCGAGTTTTTGGATCAAACTGTAGAGATTAGGCGCGGCAAACTGATCGGCCTGCGCTTTTCGGCCGGCGTTCTGAAGGAGGCGGTTTCGAGGCGGGACGCCGTGATCCGCGTGAACGGGAATGAACGGGAATATAAGATTATCGGGGCGTAAAATTGACCGTGTAAAATTGACGGGGAAAAATTGTTTGCAGGTGCTGCAATTTTTCGCGGGATACGCTATAATACCGTATGGGACGCCGCCCTCGGCGTCCCGCGGTACACGGCGATACGCAATACCCAGTAAGAGCGCCCTCGGAAACCAATAAATCCCAGTTGTCAGCTGAGCGAAGCGAAGGGTCTTTATCCCATAATTGCACCGTAACAATGGGGGGAAGATTCTTCGCTATCACTCAGAATGACAGTCCCGGCGCTATAATACCGTATGGGACGCCGCCCTCGGCGTCCCGCGGTACACGGTGATACGCAATACGCTGTAAGTAAAAGGGGAACCGCCATGACCTCCAGAGAACGTTTTGTAAGCGCCATAAATCATATCCAGCCCGACCGCCCCCCAGTGGACATAGGGGCGACTTCCGTCACCGGGATCCACGCGCGGGCCTTGGTCAGTCTGCGCCGGGCCCTGGGGCTGCCCGAGCGGCCGGTCAAGGTCTACGAGGTCCTTCAGCAGCTGGGCTGGGTGGAATTGGACGACATAGCCGCGTTTGGCTGCGACGTGGCCGGTTTGATGCCATTCGCCAACTTTGCCGGCAACCGCAACGACGGCGGCTGGAAGC
>WQUN01000225.1 GCA_009782085.1 Bacillota bacterium | reverse complement strand
AAAGGTTATTTTGCCTTGTCATCCTGAGCGTAGCGAAGGATCTTGTTCTTGTCCGACGTGCAATTACGCACAAAAAGATTCTTCGCCTTCGGCTCAGAATGACATTAAGCCGCACAAAAGCTGCAACAATTACCATATTGTAAATTATTACAGCTTAGCTTGCGGCCGTTGAGGGCGCGCCCTACATCAGTTGTGCAATTTGTATGTTCATGCGTTGTCCTTTGCCGCACCCGCTTATTTGTTTACACTTGGCGCGGAATACGGTATAATCCGGAGGCCGGGATCCGGAGGCCAATGTTTTCGCATTCCGGTATAATGATTCCGGTATATGGATTCCGGTATATGGATTCCGGCGAATGTTTCCCGCGGGGCAAACCCCGTGTTTGCCACGGATCCGCGCATTTGCTTGTTTTTCAGTCTCCGGTGCGAGGCGGCCTCATGATGAAAGAGAAAATCTACACGATCCCCATCACCGACGGGTTCGCCCAGAAAACGGAGTGCCCGTTCTGCGCGATCTACCGAAAGGTCGAGGACGACGCCGTCAATTTCATGCTCGGCCCCGCCTACATGGACAAGGACGTGCGGATGCGCACGAACGAAACGGGTTTTTGCCCGGAGCACTATAAACGGCTCTACGACGGGCAGAACAGGCTCGGCCTCGCGCTGACGCTGCATACGCACTTGCACAGCGTGAACGGGATACTCGCCGCGGCCTCCGTTCCAGAGAGGCGCGGGCGTATAGCCAGAAAGCCCGGCGGCGGCGCGGAATCCGGCCTGGCCGGGGAGATACGCAAAATTTACGACTCCTGCTTCATCTGCGACAGGATCGGCGACAATTTCGGCCGGTATATCGAGAATTTTTTTTACATGTGGAAGCACATGCCGGAATTCGCCGAGACGGTCGGGAACTGCCGCGGCTTCTGCCTGAAGCACTTCACGGCGCTCGTGGAGGCCGGGGAAAAGCTGCTTTCCGCCGGCGATTTTCATGATTTCGCCGAAACCGCGCTCCGCGCCCAGCGGGACGCCTTCGCCGCGCTGGAGGCCGATGTCGGCAGGTTCATCCAAAAATTTGACTACAGGAACAAGGACATGCCCTGGGACGGCGCGCAGGACGCTGTGATAAGGGCGCTCATGCGCGTGGCGTCGGTGGACGCGGTGGGCGGGCCGGAGTAAGCGCCGCGTATTTTTTATTGTCAATCAGTATTGTAAATCAGTAAGGAGCCGATAGCGTGTCCAAATCGGAAAAAGAACGGGTGCAGGCGAAAAACGCGGCCGCCGCGGCCGCCGAAGCCCCGAAAAACGGCGGCGGGAAGATCGGATTTTCCGAGGCGACAGCCGGCATGAGCCTCCGGGAGAAGGCCGGCTACATATGGGAGTATTATAGGCTTCCGATCGTCGCCGGCGTGATAGTCGTCATTTTGATCGTCTATTTTCTGAACACGCTTGTGTTCAACCCGCCTAAGAAAACGTTCATGGAGGTGGCGGTACTGGACGCGATGATCCTGGACGAGGACAGGGCGCGCCTCGCCGCCGACCTCGGGGAATTGCTGATCCCGGCGGATATGCGGGACCGTAACGAGGTGCTCGTGGACAGCTTCTACGCCGGGTCCGAGACAGACCCTCAGTACAACTCCGTGATTATGCAGAAATTCACCGCGATGATCGTCACCAGAGAGATAAACCTCATGATCTTCGGCGCGGCGTCTTTGCGGAGCTGGGGCGACATGGGGGCCTACGCCGACCTGGGCGCGGTCTTTGACGCCGGAACTTTCGACGCCCACGCGGACCGGATCCTGCGCATGTCGTTCGCGGACCCGAACGACGCGTCCGGCGGCTCGGCCGGCCCGGAATACGCCTGCGCCGTGAAGCTCGACGGGAACGGGTTCCTCTCGGGATACGGGATCGACACGACGGGGATGTACATGGCGGTGGCGGTCGGAAGCGAGAAAAACGCGGCGGTTAGGCAGGCGCTGGGGGTTATTTTGGGGTGGTAAAGACGGTGAGCAAGTTATGACTTAACGGTAAAGACTAAAACGTTAATACCGGATGCAGAAAACATTTGCCGACGACGTAGACAGAGGAGGCTAATGTTTTCGCACTCCGGTTTAGCTTGAGGCAACCTCTGTAAACTGTCATCCTGAGCGAAGCGAAGGATCTTAAACAGCCAAAACATAAGATTCTTCGCTGCGCTCAGAATGACAAAAGGGGTTTATAGAGGTTGCCTTGAATATCCGGCGCCGGGATTCGGAACGGTCAAGACCGTTCCCTACTACACGGAACGGAACGGTCAAGACCGTTCCCTACTACACGGACACGGAACGGTCAAGACCGTTCCCTACTACAGTATATGGGTGGTTTATACGATGGAAATTCCTGTCAATTCTCCAAACCTGCTCACGGTCGAAATAAACGGGATCGAAAAGCGCGTCCCTTCGGGGACGACCGTCCTCCTTGCCGCGCGGGGCGCGGGCGTCCGGATACCGACGCTCTGCCACGACGACAGGGTGGAGCCTTATTCCGGCTGTGGGCTTTGCCTGGTGGAGGCGGAGGGCGCGCGGAAGCCCATACGGGCCTGCTCGACGGCGGTCGCGGACGGGATGAAAATTCGCACGGACACGCCGGCCGTGATCAAAATGCGCCGGGCCCAGCTCGGGATGCTGATCTCCGACCACGAGGGCGACTGCAAGCCCCCGTGCCACCTGGCCTGCCCGGGAAAGACGGATTGCCAGGGCTATGTCGGGCTGATCGCGAACGGGATGTACGGGGAGGCGCTGGCGCTGATCATGGACAGGCTGCCGTTTCCGGGGAGCCTCGGCCGCGTCTGCCCGCACCCCTGCGAGACGGAGTGCCGCCGGAAGCTCGCGGAGGAGCCGATAGGCATCTGCTCCCTCAAGCGCTTCGCCGCGGATTCCGCGAAGGCGGAGGTCCCGGACGTCGGGCCGGACACGGGCTTTAGGGTCGCTGTCGTGGGCGGCGGGCCGGCGGGGCTCTCGGCGGCGTATTTCCTGCGCCGGATGGGCCACGCCGTGACCGTTTACGACGAGCTGCCGAAGATGGGCGGGATGTTCAGATACGGCATTCCGGAGTACCGCCTGCCGAAGGCCGTCCTGGACGCTGAGATAGAGATTTTCTCCAAAATGGGCATAGAGCTGGTAAACGGCGTCAGAATCGGGCGCGACGTGACATTGGGCGAGCTGCGGGAGCGGTTCGACAGGGTGTTCGTCGGAGTCGGCGCGGGCAAGAGCGCGAGGCTCGGCTGTCCCGGAGAGGATCTGCGGGGCGTGCTCGGCGGAGTGGAGTTTTTGCGGAGCGTGGCGGAGGGCAAACTCACGCGGCTGGAGGGGGCCGTTGCCGTGGTCGGCGGCGGGGACACGGCAATGGACGCCTGCCGGACGGCTGTGCGCCTCGGCGCGGACCCGGTCTACGTGGTGTATAGGCGGACGGTAAACGAGATGCCCGCGAACGCGCGCGAGATCGAGGAGGCCCTGGAAGAGGGCGTCATATTCAAGAATCTGCGGAACCCGCTGGCGATAGAGGGCGAGGACGGCGCGGCCACCGGGATGAGGCTCCAGGTCATGGAGCTGGGCGAGCCGGACGAGAGCGGGCGGCGCGCGCCCGTGCCGGTCATCGGACAAGAGGAGACGCTCCGCGTCAGCCGCGTGATCGTGATGATCGGGCAGACGGTGGACGCCGAAGGGCTGGAAGAGCTGGAGTTCGGCAAAAAAAGGACGATCAGCGCGAACGGGCGCTTCGAGACGAGCGTACCTGGCGTCTACGCGGCGGGCGACGCCGTGAACAAGGGGCCCGGGATCGCGATAGAGGCTATCGGCGCGGCGAGAGAGGCCGCGGAGTGGATAGACAGGAGTTTGAGGCGCGAAAACAACACGGATAAAAATCCGCCGAAATGCGGCCAAGGCTATATGGCCGTCAGGCCTGAAAAAAATCATCAATCTGTCGCATATGTCCCGGGCGAAAATTCCGACGCGTACCTCGTGAAATCCGTCAAGACCGAGGCCGACCTGGCGGACCGCGAGAAGCTGCCGCGCGAAAATATACCTGTGCTCCCGGCCGAAGAGCGCAAGGCCGGCTTCGCGGAGGCCGCCGGCGGCCTGGACGCCGCCGCCGCCTGGAGGGAAGCCGCGCGCTGCCTGGAATGCGGCTGCATGGCCTATTACGACTGCAAACTCCTGAGATACGCGCGGGAATACGGCGTCACGGAGGCCGACGCGCCGCGCATGGCTAGCCGCGTAAGGCGGGAGGCGGACGCCGCGCCGCCGTATTTCACGCGGGACATGAACAAATGCGTGCTCTGCCGCCTGTGCGTGCGTGTCTGCGACGAGGTCGAGGGACGGAGCGCGCTCGGCGTGGCGAACAGGGGCTTCGACACATACGTGCTTCCGGAGCTGGGAATGCCGTTGTCGGAGACGAACTGCTCCGACTGCGGGATGTGCGTCGCCGTCTGCCCGACCGGGGCGCTGGCGGACAGGAACGGCCGCAAGCGCATACCGCTGCCTGAGCGGCGGACGGTCTCCGTATGCGGATACTGCGGCGTCGGATGCCAGACGGAGATCGCAACCTACGGCGGGCTGGTCACGCGGGTCCTGCCGGCCGGCGAGAACGGGCTGCTGTGCGTCCAGGGGCGGTACGGGTTTATCGGGGACATGAAAAAGGAGCGCGTCCTGACGCCGATGCTGCGCGAAAAAGAAAAGGCCGGGCTTATAGAGGCGGATTTCGGCGCGGCGTACGCCGCGATTCAAGGCGGGATGACGCGGATAGGCGAGAAATACGGCAAGGCAGCGCTGGCGGTCGGGATATCCGGGAGCCTGACTGACGGGGAGATCGCCGCGGCTATGGAATACGCCGGAAAATTGGGGATTTTGGCGGACAGCGGAGAACCAATAGGAGCAGCGGCGGACAACGGGCGGGCTTCCGCGGCCGGGGACGCCGGCGCGGCGGAGTACGCGGTAAAATTTGGGATTTTAACAGACAACGGAGAACCAATAGGGGTAGCGGCGGACAACGGGCGGGCTACAGCGGCCGGGAACGTGTTCCGGCTGGACGCGGAAAGCGCCGCGTCGGTTGCTATACCGGAATTTCTGAGAGATTCGGACGAATACGGCGAGGGTTTCGCGGGTCTGGCGGCCGCCGATGTGATCGTTTTCGCCGAGGCCGGCGGCCAGAGCCGCAAGGCCGCTGGCTCAACGGGTTCCACGGCTTCCGGCAGTTCCTTATCTTTTACCGGCGGCCAGAGCCGCGAGGCCGCGAGCTCAACGGGCTCCGCGGGCTCCACGGCTTCCGGCACCTCCTTATCCCTTGCCGGTGCCCCGCGCTGCGAGGTCGCGAGGCTCGCGATAAAGAAAGCCGCGGCGAACGGCGCGAAGCTGATATTGCTGAACGCCGGGGAGACGTATTCAAGCGGCTGGGCGGGCGTCGAGCTTCGCCCGGCGGACCTGTCGGGGGACAAGGCCGAAGAGGCCGCCCGCGCGTACGCGGAGGCGGAAAACGCCGTCATCGTGCTGGACTGGGCGGAGGACGGCACGTTCCCGGACGGCTTCGCGGATTTCCTCCGCCAGGCGGCCGGGGCGCGCGGACGGGCCGGGAAAAGGCGGCAGGTCCTGCGGCTTTTGCCGGAGGCCAACAGCCGGCGGCTGAACGGGCTTAACGTCGCGAAGGGGCTCGGGGAGCTGCGGGAGAAACTGCGGAGCGGGGAGATCAAGGGTCTGGTGCTGTTCGGCGGGGAAGAACGGCTCGGGGAAATGGGACTTGGAGCGGACGGAGCGGAGGCGCGCGCGGAATTCGCGAAGCCGGAGTTCCTCGCCGTCGCCGCCAGGTTCATGACCGGCGCGGCGGCCGCCGCGGACGTCGTCCTGCCCGCCGCCGCCCCCTGGGAGACGTCCGGGACCGTTATAAACGCCGCCGGGGAGGCCCGGCGGATGAACGCGGCGCTGGCGGCCGCCGGAGGGCGCGGGACGGAGAGAATAATCAGGGAGACGGCGGAGGCTGCACGTTAAGATTAAAAATAACATTCGCAGGGGCAAACAATGTTCGCCCGCAATGGGGGGCTATCATATGCTATACGAATACGACCGCTCCGCCTGCGCCGTCCGCCTGGCGGAAGCGCCCGGCTTCTCGGTCGGGCAGACCCTGGAGTGCGGCCAGTGCTTCCGCTTCGCAAGGGTGAGCGGGGCGGGCGGCGGAGCGGCCGAATACGTCCTGGCCGCCTACGACAAAGTCCTCCGCGTGCGCCAGGAGGATTCCGGAGCGGTGACCTTCTTCCCGACCACCCCGGAGGAGTTCGAGGCCGTCTGGATCGGCTACTTCGACCTCGCGGCCGATTACGAAAACATCAAACGCGTACTGACGGAAAAGGACGAATGGGTGAGGGAGGCCTCCGCCCGCTTCGGCGGGATCAGGATCCTGAACCAGGAGCCCTGGGAATGCCTGGTTTCCTTCATCCTGTCCCAGGTCAGCAACATCCCCAGGATCAAAAAGGTACTCGGCAATCTTACGCGGGCGTTCGGGACGCCCATTTCCGACGGGTTCCACACCTTCCCCTCCCCCGCGCGCCTCGCCGGCGCGGGCCTTGGTGAACTCGAGGCCTGCGGGACCGGCTTCCGCGCCCAATACATACTCGACGCGGCGCAAAAGGTCGCCTCCGGCGAACTCCGCCTGGAGGCGCTTTTTGCCCTCGACGCCGGCGGCGCGCGGGAGGAGCTGATGAAAATAAAGGGCGTGGGGCCGAAGATCGCCGACTGCGTCATGCTGTTCTCGCTGGGCAAGAAAGAGGTCTTTCCGGCCGACGTGTGGATCAAGCGGGTCATGCAGCGCTTCTACTTCGGCGGCGCGCCCGAAAGCATTAAAGCCATCGGCGATTTCGCGGCGCGGAGGTTCGGCGAGTACGCCGGCGTCGCGCAGGAGTATCTGTACGCCTACGCGAGGGACAGACAGATCGGGAAGAAAAATGAAGCGTGAACCGTTTTATAACTGGATTTCCTCAGCGCCGCCGCCCAGCCTGCGCATTCCGTCGCGCAGATCTTCCGGCGGCAGGCGGCGGAGCTTCTCGTACTCGCGCATCAGCGGCGATTCCGCGCGGCTCCGCGATTTTCGCCTGATACTGTGATCGTAAAAATATTTCGCGTATCGAACGATGATGCTGCAAACGGCGCCCAAGACGTAAAAGCCCGCGACCGTTTCGGTGTCGTATCTGTGGCTGGCGTTCCCAAGCGCGCTCAGCAACCAAAATGAAAATATGACCGCGCCTACGGCTAAAGCGTATCTGTTAGCCTTACGCCTGGCGGCCAGTTTCCTGCGCGCCAGGCTCATCGCCGCCGCGTCCAGGTCCGCCGCGGCGCCGCCGGTAAAATCATCCGCGTTGGCGCGTTTCGCCGCCGCCTTGTCCGCTTCGACGACCACATAGCCGCCGCCGGCGCGCCCGCCGTTTGTTACCGCCTCCTGCATTTCCGAACCCTCCCTTGACCGCGAACCTTCGGTTGGCAGAGGCTGTTCGCGCTTTTCGGCGGCCGGCCCGTCAAAAACCCTGAGGGTCTCCGTTTCGCCGCCCGCCCACTCCGCCCTGCCGCTCCGGACGAGCTGCTTCGCGCGGCGCGGGAACGTCTCGCCTATTTTTTCGCCGTGTTCGCCGATCACTGTGATTTTCCCGGTCAATAAACCACTTCCCTGCAAAACAAAAATATACAACGCGCCCGCGGTTTTTTGTTATGGGTGCCGGCCCCGCGCGTTATCACAGAATTAAAAGCAGCTTGTTCATGATATTCATTTCATCTTTACCGGCTTCAGCACCACCGCCCCCAGCGGCGGCACCTTTATCCCCACGCTGTATTCCCGGAAGTCGCACTCCTTTTTCTCCGCCCAAACTGTCCCCGCGTTCACGACCCCGCCGCCGCCGAACTCCTCCGTGTCGGTGTTGAGTATCTCGGCGTATTCCCCGGCTGCCGGCACGCCCATCCTGTAATCCAAAATCGGGTTCGGCGTGAAGTTGCACACGAACACCAGCACGTCTTCTTCCGTCCTCCCCCGGCGGAAAAACGCCGCGACGGACCGCTGCCAGTCGGCGCAGTTTATCCACTCGAAGCCCTTTCCCCCGAAATCGTCGTACCACAGGGCTTCCTCGCGGGCGTAGAGGGCGTTCAGCGTCTTCACGAAATACTGCGTCTTCCTGTGGTGCTCGAACTCCAGCAAGAACCAGTTCAGGCTCTTGGCCTCGTACCACTCCTCGAACTGGGCGAACTCGCTGCCCATGAACAGCAGCTTCTTGCCCGGGTGCCCGATCATGAACGCCAGCGCCACGCGGAGGTTCGCCAGCTTCTGCCACAGGTCGCCCGGCATTTTGTTGACGAGGGAGCACTTGCCGTGGACGACCTCGTCGTGGGAGATCACCAGCACGAAGTTCTCCGTGTAGGCGTAGACCATGCCGAAGGTCAGGTTGTTGTGGTGGTACTTTCTGTATACACTGTCTAACGACATGTATGACAAAAAGTCGTTCATCCAGCCCATGTTCCATTTTAGGTTAAACCCCAGGCCGCCGTCCTCCGCCGGCCGGGAGACCCCGCGCCAGGCCGTGGACTCCTCCGCGATCATAAGAGCGTTGCGGCAGGTCTTGCCGATGATGGAGTTCATGTGCTTCAGAAACTCCACGGCCTCGATGTTGTCGTGGCCGCCGTACTGGTTGGGTATCCACTGGCCGTACTTCTTGCCGTAGTCCAGGTAGAGCATCGACGCCACCGCGTCCACGCGGAGGCCGTCTATGTGGTATTCCTTTATCCAGAACAGCGCGTTCGCTATCAGGAAATTTTTGACCTCGTTCCTGCCGTAGTTGAAGATCAGGGTGCCCCACTCCGGGTGCTCGCCTTTGCGCGGGTCCTCGTGCTCGTAGAGGGCCGTGCCGTCGAAGCGCGCCAGGCCGTGGGCGTCCTTCGGGAAATGCGCCGGCACCCAGTCCAGGAAAACGCCGATCCCCGCCCTGTGGCAAGCGTCCACGAACCCCATGAACTCTTTGGGGTTCCCGTACCGGCTCGTGGGCGCGTAATAGCCCGTGACCTGATAGCCCCACGAGCCGTCGAAGGGGTACTCCTCCACCGGCATGAGCTCGATGTGTGTATAGCCCATCTCCTTCACATACGGGATCAGCTCGGCCGCGAGCTCCGTATAGCTCAGGAACCTGCCGAAGTCCCCGCCGACGCGCCTCCAGGAGCCCAGCTGTACCTCGTAGATGTTCATCGGCCCGTCCAGCGG
>WQUN01000224.1 GCA_009782085.1 Bacillota bacterium | reverse complement strand
AAGGACGGGCTGAAAGTCACGGGCGCTTCGGGGACGACGGGGGCGGAAGGGCTTGCCGCCGGCGACGTCATTTTTTCCATCGGCGGCGTGGCGGTCCACAGCCAGGTGGATTGCAACGAGTGCATGAAGAAGTACAAAAGCGGGGATAAGCCGGAGTTCGCGATAAAGCGCGGGGGAAGCGACATGAAGTTGAAACTCACCCTGTCGTAACGGCATGGCGGTCAGGGATGAAATTTGGAACGCGGATTTAACGGATTGAAATGGATTATAACGGATTTGCCATGCGACAAAAAACAGGAGGGTTTGTGTTGAAAAGACTTGCTGCATTACTCGTGGCGGTTTTATTTTCACTTAGCTGCGTCCAAATCGTCTTCGGCGACGAGGCCGCCGGGGCGTCCGCCTCGGCTTCCGCTTCGCCGGCCCCGGACGCCTCGCCCGCGCCGGCCGATCAGATTCCGGCGGCGGAAGAAGCCGTCCCTGCGGACCGGGTCGAGATAACCTTTAGGGTCGGCGACAGCGTCCTGATGATAAACGGCAGTCCCGTAGAGGTGGAGACGCCGTATGTCAAGGACGGCGTCACATTGGTACCCGTGCGGGTCATAACGGAGGCGTTCGGCGCGACGGTCGGCTGGGACGGGGACGCGCGGAAGATAACCATTGACTACCTGGACGTGGAGATCGTCCTGACGATCGGAAGCCTGGACGTCTCCGTCAACGGCCAGACGCAGACCCTTCTCTATCCGCCCGAGATTTCGGGCGAGCGGACTATGGTACCGCTCCGCTTCATCTCCGAGAACTTCGGGGCGGACGTCGGCTGGAACGAGGATACCAAGGAGATCACCGTGGTGAGGTCGCTCGCCGGCGACAGCCCCGTGGACGTCGGGGGCGTTTTGAACCCGAAAAAGCCGAACGTCGGGGACAGCTATTACAACTGGTCCATCGGCCAGCCGACGGACATGGAGCTCTCGTACCGGTCCTTCGACGGGCGCGACAACAATTTCTCGTTTGACGACGAGGTATATCTGGAGATATATTTTGACAACAACTCTGGCGACGAGACCTTTGACCAGATACAGACCGAGCAGATGAACTACGCGAAAAACTACACGCTGATTGGCCAGAAAGTCCTGAAAACAGCGAGCGGGGCCGAATACGTCCGCACCCAGTACAGGGACAGCGGCGGCTTCCACGACGAACGCGCGTTTCTTCTGAAAAGCGGCGACATACTCTACATATCGCTGGACGCCGACATCTCGCTGGACGGCGCGGCGCGCGACAGGTACGTCGCACTGGCCGACACGTTCGATTTCAAATTCAACCCGGATACCACCGACGACCTCTCCGACGTCGCCGACGGCATGAGGAGCTTCGACGACAAGGATTTCAGGATCGCGCTGAAGATTCCGGCGGACTGGCGCGACTACACGAACTCCGACCAGGCGAACGTGTTCAGCTTCGTCAAATACGACAAGGACTACAGCATCCAGGGCAGCCTTAATCTGTCCGTATACTCCAAGGGCGAGGGCGACACGATAGAGAAATGGGCGGCCCGCGACCTTTCGAAGAAAAGCAGGTACGCGAACCCCAGCCTGATGAAGTTCGGCGCGGTGTCCGCCGCGACAATAAACGGCGTAAACGCGCAGTCTTTCCAGTTCGAGAGCAAAACCGGCGGAACGAGCAAAGTCGGCAAGAATATCTACTGGGAATACAGGCATTATTTCTACAGCCTCAGCGTCACGGTTTTGAAGGATGAGTCGGACCTGATCCGGAAAATCGTAAACTCCGTTTCGTTCGAGGAGATCGACCCCGGCGTCGTCGGCGAGCTGTACCTGGACACGGGTGCCCCGGACGCCGGGAAGTTCACCACCGTAAAGAACGCCTCGATGAAGTATTCCGTGGACGTGCCCGCGTCGTGGACGAATTCGTCGGGAGGTTCGGTATACGGAGATATGGACATGGGCATTATCGTCATGGTCAACAGCCTTGGGAACCTTGCCCTGGACGAGAAAGCCGCCGAGGACGCCTATAACAGGATTATCAACGGCGAAGCCGCCACCAGCGCCGTCTATACGTCCGTAAAAAGCCCCGCGGCCATTAGCCCGCAGGATCTGGCGTCCGGCCTGTACAGCGGGTATATGTTTGAAGTCCAGGGCACGTACAACGGCTATACGGCAAACGTGCTGATGTACCTGATATCCGATGGCAGCAAGTCATTCATGATAACCGCCGCCGTGACCGAGGAGTATTACAGCCCGGCGAGTCTGGACGTGGTGGCGAAGATCGTCAGGAGCTTTACGATCGGGTAGGGGACGACAAAGCGGTAAAAGAAGAGGGATTGATATGATTTACGACGCTCATATACACCTGAACACCATGGAAAAGGCGGACGCCGCGGACACGCTGGCGCGGATGGAATCGGCCGGGATCGGCGGAGGCGCGGTCTTCTCCTATAAACCGAACGTGGACATATACGACGGGAATTATTTCACCCCTGGCCAAAAGCTGGACGCCCTGATGGAATTCACGGCCGGGCACGGGAATTTGTTTCCGTTTTACAGGATCGACCCCACGGAAAAGGACGCCGCGGACCAGGTCGCGCTGGCGGTAAGCTACGGCGTCCGCGGTTTCAAGGTCATATGCCACAATCACTATCCGGGGGACGAAAGGGCCATGAAGACATACCGGGCCGTCGCCAGGGCCGGAAAGCCCATGCTGTTCCACTCGGGGATCCTCTATGACTCGCTGAATTCTTCCAATTATAACAGGCCAGCCGGGTTTGAGGCGCTGTTCGAGGTGGAAGGGCTCAGGTTCGCGATGGCGCACGTTTCTTGGCCGTGGTGCGACGAAATGATAGCGCTGTTCGGGAAGTACAAATTCGCCGGCAGGAAGAACAAGGACATAGAGCTGTTTGTGGACCTGACGCCGGGGACGCCGGATATCTACAGGGAGGAAGTCCTGACCAAGCTGATACGGCTGTCCGCCTTCGGGTTCACGGACCATATGATGTTCGGGACGGATAACGTCGAAAATTACGACGACGGGTACGCGAAAAGCATCATAGACATGGACGGGGCGATATACGACAAGCTGGGCGTGCCGGCCGCGGAGCGCGAAAAGATATATTCGGGGAATTTACTGCGGTTTCTGGGTATATAGGAAATTTTATCGTCTGATCCGCGGGACTTTGCATGGCAGCACGACAAACGCATGAAAGTATTTCTGCATAAAATTAGAGTTCCTTTTTTGTAGGGCGCGCCGACCCCGGCGCGCCGTTCCACTAAATTGGCGCTATTTTCAATGAATATTGTTGCAAGCTCGGCGCGCCGGGGTCGGCGCGCCCTACATTCGTTGTGCAATTTGTATGTTCATGCGTTTGTCGACTATAGTC
>WQUN01000223.1 GCA_009782085.1 Bacillota bacterium | reverse complement strand
ACAGCCGAACGACCAGCCCAGGACGCATGGGCGAGCAGTTCGGCGACAGCCGAACGACCAGCCCAGGACGCATGGGCGAGCAGTTCGGCGACAGCCGAACGACCAGCTCCGACAGCGGAAGCATATTCGGGACGCCCACAAGCAAAAACGATCCTGTATCTCCCGACCCAATGAGCCTGAACACCCGGCGCAACAAGGACAATTCCGCGCTTCCCCCGCCGTATTTTTACGGAAGCGGGGACATCCCAACCGATACGTCAAGCCCCTTCCATGACAACACGCCGGCCGGCGCGGGAAACGGTTACGGCGGCGCGGGAGGTTACGGCGGCGGATATAACGGCGAAAATAACGGCGTTTATAACGGCGTTTATTCCAGCGGCACAGGCAATAACACAAACGACGGCTCGTCAGTCCACATCAGCCTGCCGGAGGGCTTTCAGGCGTCCACTTCCATCGCCGCGGTCAACACGGAACCGCTGTACTATGACAATGGCAGCATCGGCACAATCTATGTCGCCAGAACCGGCGCGACAATCACGATTTATGAGGGCGAGCAGCTGGACAACCTGAAAAAAGGCGCGGGGCACTTCTCATCCACTAGCGCGTGGGACGGGAAAGTGGCTCTTTGCGGCCACAATCGCGGCTCGTGGCCGTATTTCTCATTCGTGAAGGATATGGAGATCGGCGACAGGGTGACGTATACCACGAAATACGGCTCACGCACATATGAAGTCATCGGCAAGGAACAGATTGGCGAGTACGACTATTCAAAACTGGGCTGGTCAGCCGAGAATCTCTTAAGCCCGAAGGACGTGGAGGTCACGCACGACCAGTTTATCCGCGTCGCCTTTGCCGACGAGCGGCTGGCGAGCCTGCAAATCCGAAAGATTGACGAAATCACGGGCGAGCCTCTGGCCGGGGCCGTGTTCCGCGTGACAAAGCAAAACGGCGAGATAATAGGCGAGGAATACGTCACCGACAAGGCCGGGCTGATTCAGGTGCCGACGCTTGCGCCTGGCTATTACGCCGTGAGCGAGGTCAAGGCCCCGGCAGGCTACACTTTGGACGGCGCGGCGAAAACCGTGGAGGTCAAAACGAATACGCCCACGGTGGTGACGTTCGCCGACAAACCGCTGGCCGGGCTGAAAATCATCAAGCTGAACAGCGCCACGCGCCAGCCGATCGAGGGCGTGGAATTCGTTATCGCCGCGATGAACGGTGAAAAAGTCGAGAACGACTTCCGGGGTTATGCTTTCGTCACCAACAGTACCGGGCAGATATATGTACCGCAGCTCCCGGACGGCTACTACACCGTGACGGAAACGAAACAGGCCGACGGTTATATTCTTGATTCGGAGCCGAAGACCGTGCTGGTCCAGTCCGGGAAGCCGACCGTGCTGGAAGTGGCATTCCCGTTCGGACGCCTGGACGGACTGCTTTCGCCGGGCCGACAGCGAGCGCACGGGCATACCGTATGACCACACGAAGTTTATCAAACAGGCGAAAAGCCGCGATGACGCGAGATAGGCCAACTTATATACAATCGTTGATATAACCGCTTTTTTCCTATATAATAACACCGAGGACGGAGGAGTCAGCCAATGGAAATACAAGCCCTGCTCAAAAAAATAGACAAAACCAAGGCGCTAATCGACAGCCGCCGCCCGCTCGCGCCCGAGGAAGTCAGAGAACTCGACGCCTATTTCCGCATCGGCATGACATATTCCTCCAACGCCTTGGAGGGGAATACCCTCACGCTCACCGAAACGAAGGTGCTGCTGGAGGACGGCCTTACCGCGGGCGGCAAGCCGCTGCGCGACTGTTACGAGGCGGTTGGACACGCGAAAGCCTATGACTACATGCTGGAAGCCGCCCGGAGCGAACGGCTTGAATTTTCGGAGGGCTTGATACTGAACCTGCACAGATTGTTTTATCAGGGGATCGAACCCGAAAAGGCCGGCGTTTACCGCGATCATCAGGTATTCATCACGGGAACGGAGTATGTGCCGCCGACCGCCGCCGAAGTCCCGGAACTGATGGCCGATTTTGTAAGCGTATTGAACGGCGAGCGGGAACGCGCCCACCCGGTGCGTCTGGCCGCCTTCGCCCACAGGAAGCTGGCGGACATTCACCCGTTTGCGGACGGGAACGGGCGCACGGCGCGGCTTCTGATGAATCTGATACTTGTCAATCGCGGCTATCAGATCGTGATCATCCCGCCTGTCCTGCGGGTTGACTACATCAACGCCCTGATAGCGGCGCAGCGCGAGAAGAACCCCAGCGACGAGGCGTTTATCCGGCTGATCGCCGAGTGCGAGACGGAAGCGCAGCGGGATTATTGCCGTATGCTCGGCATAAAACCGCCTGAAAAGGACGAAATGGCGAGATAAGACTATACAAAACGCAAGTGTTTCCGCGCTTGGCCCATTGTCGCCGAGAAAATAAATACCGAAAAAGCCCGCGGGGACTGACCTCGCGGGCTTTTACCATGCGAAAAACCAGTAAAGGAGGCGCGCCGCGATGGCCGGCAAATTCCAGACCATAACCGATTTGTATGAATCCACGACCAAACAGGTCACCGACAGCCCCGGCGCGTGGACGGCGTTTCTGCGCTCCGCCTGCCGGAACTACAAGCTGCGTTTCGACGAGCAGATCCTGGTCTACGCCCAGCGACCGGACGCCACGGCGGTTTTGGAGATAGAGAAGTGGAACGATAGTTTTGGCCGCTGGGTCAACAAGGGCGCCAGAGGCATTGCCGTCTTCAACGACGGGCATAACGGCCCCTGCCGCCTGAAACACTACTTTGACATCGGCGATACCCACGGGAGCCGCTATGAGCGGCCCGTCCCGCTGTGGGACATGAGGCCGGAGTATGAGGCCGAGGTGATAGAGAGCCTTGAAAACTCGTTCGGCGAGCTGGAGGACGCGTCAAACCTCGCCGCCGCCATTTTCTCGGCGGCGGTAAACGCCGTCGAGGACAACATGGACGACTACCTCCGAGACCTGACGTATGCCAAGGAGGACAGTTTTTCAGAGGAACATGACACTTTTGATGTGAGAATGGAATACCAAACCGCTCTCGAAAACAGCGTGGCCTATATGCTTCTGACACGTTGCGGCCTGGACGCGGACGAATACTTCGAAGCCGGGGATTTTCAGGGCATAACAGCCTTCAACACGCGCAGCGCCGTCAACGCGCTTGGTCTTGCCGCAAGCGATATTTCCGAGATGTGCCTGCGGGAAATCGCCGCCACGGTTCTCAGCTTGCAAAGGCAGGAGCTGATTCAAGGCGGATCGCGCGGCAATCCTTCGCGCGGTAATCTGGCTCATACCCGCAGGAGATAAAGCGGCTGACGGAGCGGATCGCCGGATACAAAGCTGATACTGAAACCGTG
>WQUN01000222.1 GCA_009782085.1 Bacillota bacterium | reverse complement strand
CACGAGGGAAGGCTACACCTTCGCCGGCTGGTATTACGGCATATACGCCTATACCTTCACCGGCGCGGTAACGTTTGACTTCACGCTGACCGCCAGATGGACGCGGATCACCTACAAGGTGACCTTCGATTCCAACGGCGGCACGCCGGTTGCGGCCAGAACGGTCGCCTACGGGGCCGCGGCGGCAAAGCCGTCGAACCCGTCCAGGGCCGGAAGCAACTTTTTGGGCTGGACGCTCGACGGCGCGGCGTACGACTTCGCCGCGCCCGTGTATTCCGACATAACGCTCACAGCCGTTTGGGAGACGAAAACCCTCACGGTCACATTTGATTCGGCGGGCGGAAGCCCGGTGCCCTCCCAGGGCGTGCTTTACGGCTCGCAGGCCGTCAAACCCGCGAACCCGACGAGAGACGGCTACAACTTCGCCGGCTGGTATTACGGCATATTCGCCTACACCTTCACCGGCCCCGTAACGTTCGACTTTACGCTGACCGCCAGATGGCAACAGATCACCTATAAGGTGACGTTCGATTCCAACGGCGGAAGCGCGGTCCCGTCCAGGACGGTATACAGCGGCAACCCTGTTTCGAAACCGGCGGACCCCGTGAGAACGGGGTACACCTTCAACGGCTGGTACCTGGACGGCGCGCCTTATGACTTCTCCGCGCCGGTCGCGGGGGATCTGGCCCTGAAAGCCGGATGGGACATAAGGAACTATATGGTCACCTTCGATTCCGCCGGCGGAAGCCCCGTGGCGGCGGTCACGGCGACGTACGGCTCCCAGCTCCAGAAACCCGCCGACCCTGTCAGGGAAGGCTATACCTTCACCGGCTGGTACGCGGCCTACGCTTTGGCGCCGTACAGCTTCACCGGCCCCGTCACGTCCAGCTTCACGCTGACCGCCAGATGGAAACAGATCACCTACACGGTGAGGTTCGATTCCGCCGGCGGAAGCGCGGTCTTGGCCAGGACGGTAGTCTACAATGAGCTGAAAACGAGCGCGAAACGACCAATGTTCTATCGCGCGAAGTTTGAAGCTCGATTTCAAACGAAACGACTATAGCGGAAAATTATCGGTGTAAAGCGGCAGTTGCAAGGCTCCGCTCGCCGTATAATGCCAGTGCGTTCCGCCGAGGCCCGCAGGGCACGGCAAAACGCCGGTTTTACCGAAGCGGGCGGATATGCATGAAATGAATATATAAAACGCCTTCCGGTGCGGGTTTCCGAATCCGCCGGAAGGCGTTTTTTGTCGTACGCCGCGTGTCATTTCCATACCGACGGGTCGAACAGCGCCGCCCCGCCGGAAGCCTTGAGGTCCTCATATATCCCCAGGCGCGTCCGATACTCCGTGCCTGGCAAAGAGACGTCCGTCCGCGACCACCATGCGTAGCCGTCCATGTAATTGTCCGTGGCCTCGTCCCAGGAGGAAAAATTGGCGCGCAGGCGGTCTATGACGGGGTCCATCAGCCCGTGCGATTCCTCCAGGTCCACATACCCCGCGACATAGCCCCAGGCCGCCAGATGGATCATCCGGAACCAGTCCCACGCCTTTATCCGCCTGCCTCCCCATTTGTCCCCGAGTGCCTTGGTCAGCGGCCACATGTACGTCTCATTGCCCGACAACCGGCTCAAAAGATTTTGGTATTCCGCGGCCGAAAGCGACGAGACGTAATCGTAAGCCCCGGCGAACTCGGCGCTGTGGCCGTTGTCGGTCATTCGGCCGATTAAGTCGATCAGGTCGGCGCGGCCGCCGACGCCCCACGAGCTTTTCAGCATGGCGCGCATGGACTCGGCGCTGCCCACGGCGTTTGCGTCGAGCATTCCGTACTCGTAGGGATCGAAGCCGTTCCTCTCGGCCAGGATTGCGCCGCACCCCAGGCCCCAGGCCTTATAATCGTAATTTCGCGCCGGCGCGGGAGTTGCCGCCGGCGCGGGAGCTGCCGCTTCGGGCGCCGCAGGTTTGGGCGTTGCAGCCGGTTCGGGAACGGCCGGTTTGGGCGTTGCCGCTTCCGGAGCCGCCTGCTCGGCCGTTTGAGCCTCCGCCGGAGGCATGTTTTTCAGCGCGTCGTACAGCCTCAGTACGGTTACAATGCCCTGTTCCCTGGTATACGGGCTTTTCGGCGAAAACTCATTGCCGCCCGTGGAAACCATGACGCCCGCCGCCCGCATCTGCCCGACGCTCACGGCGGCCCAGACCGAGATCCCGGCGGCGTCGGCGTAGGACGCGGCCTGGGCCAGGGCCTGATCCCGGTCTGTCAGCGGCATCCCCATGACGTCGGCAAGGCGGGCCAGTATCGCAGCGGCCTGTTCGCGAGTCAGCGGCTCGTCCGGCGCGAACCTGCCGCCGCCCACGCCTGCCGCCACGCCCAGCCCCGCCATTTTCATGACGTTCAGGTCGTCGGTATCTTCAAATCTCGAAAGGCGCGTTATTACCGCGCCGGTCTGCGTCTCGCAGAACAAAACGGCCGCGGCGCAGAATTCGGCGCGGGTAACGGGCAGCGTATAGGACGACCGCAAATCCGCCGGCGCGAGGCCCAACAAAACCGCCCTATCCACGTCCGCCCGGGCCCACGGCGACGGCTCCCCGCCGGCCGAAGACGAAGCGGCCGCCGCCGGAGCCTCAGCGGCCCACGCCCCCCGAGCGGGAAACCCCGCCGCCGCGAAAATGACCGCCATAACCAGAACACAGCCTGAAATACGTTTATTCACGCGTAACCCTCCTGTTTATACAACATTATATCTTAGATAGGTTAACCAATTATGTTACATTTCAATGCGATTTTCGTGTCGGTTTATAAACCCTCTTGTTATATCCCCCGGAAATTTGCTATAATATGAGCTCTGACTACCCGTCAAAGGGAGGATTTTATGAAATATGCATACACGGCGGAGACGCCCAATATGAGCCGAAGGCCAAAACCCGTCCGCATACGCAAAACCCCGGCCGGCCGCCTGGCCGCGGCGCTCCTTACGATAGCCTTCGTCCTGGCCCCGGCGTCTCTTACGAGCGCCGGCGCCAGGCAGATGACCTTGGTCTACGACGGCGTCGGCCACGTCTACCAGGCCGATCCGGTCACCTTGGTCGTCAACGGTTCGGAGCTTACGGACCTGCCGATGCCGCCGGTCATCCTGGACGGGCGCACGCTCGCGCCCGTCCGGGAGATCTTCGAGAGCCTGGGCGCGGCGGTGGACTGGCGCCCCGACGCGAGAGAGGCCGACATCAGCTACCAGGGGAACCTGCTGACGCTCCGGATCGACGACCCCGTGGCCACGCTGAACGGCCGGTACATAACGATGGAGGTCCCGCCCAAGATCATCAACGACAAGACAATGATCCCGGTGCGCTTCCCGGCGGAGGCCCTGGGCTTCGAAGTGGGCTGGGACGGCGTGTCGCGGACGGTGACGGTCACGGCCCCGGCGGCGGTATCGGGCGCTCAGATCACATGGTCCCCGGTCGCGGACGATCAGTCCGTGCCCGGCGTGACCGTGACGGACGCGCCGCCGGTTGCCGACTCCAACCTCAACGAGCTCGGCACGAGCATAACCCGGAGCCAGCCCATCGGCGAAAGCGGCCTGGCCAAGGACATCTCGACGCAGGACATACCCGCGGAGGACCACCCCAAGGTGAAGCTGACGAACCTGCGCGTCCCCCAGCCCGGCTCCCCCGCGACTTATACCGTCACGGCGGACGGCCCGATCAGCAAGGTCGTGAAGATGATATTGCCGGACAACCGCCTCGTTCTGGATTTCTACAACGCCGAATGGGGCCTCCAGGCCCAGTATAAATCCGACGTGCCGATAGTCGCCCAGGTGCGCACGGGCCAGAACCAACTCACCCCGACGATGATAACCCGCGTCGTGTTCGACCTGCGCGTCGGCGCCAGCTACGCCGTCTCCGTCTCCGGCGACAGGAAGTCCGTGACCGTCTCCTTCGAGCGCGCCGAGATACAGAGCGTCGCCTTCGGGACGGACGCCTCCTCCGACAGGGTGTACATAACCGGCAACCTCCGCCCCGGCGTGGATATCTATCCCATGCCAAACCCCGACCGCATCGTCATAGACATGCCCCTGACGACCCTCGACGCGCCCGGGGCCGTCCCGGCGGCGGGCCGCCTGGTTTCGGCAGTGGACGCGGAGCAGCTCGACGCCAACACGGCCCGCGTGACCCTCTCGCTCACGGGAGCGGCCCGGTACGACCTGTCCTACGACGGCAACACCGCCGTGATAACCGTCAAGGACGCCACCGTGCACAACGTCTCCTACGACAGGAATACGCACACCCTGGCCATCTCCAAGGCCGGCGGCCTCTCCCGCCAAAGCGTGACCGAGACGGACCTCTACAGCGCTAACAGCTACGTCCTGACGCTTCCGGGCGACTACTCCGCGATATACGGCTACGGCGACTACATGATAAAGGATGAGTATCTTGACGGCGTCGGAGTGAACAGCGATAATGGAATGACTTCGATAACCGTTTATGAAAAACAGGTGTTCGCGTATAATATAACGGAGACCAAGAACGCGTTTCTGGTCACGCCCGTCAGCCCCAAGGAAAAATACGCCAGGATCGTGGTCATCGACCCCGGCCACGGCGGGGGCGCCCCGGGCGCGCAGGGCGGCGGCCTGACCGAAAAGAACCTGACGCTCGACATTTCGCAGCGGCTGATGCGCCTGATCGAGGCGGACGGGCTGATCAAGGCCTACGCCACCCGCACCTCGGACGTCAATCCCGACCTGTTCGACAGGCCGGTCTGGGGCGGCCGCCTGGGCGACATGTTTGTGTCGATCCACATGAACTCCAGCGAATCCAACTTCGCGGCAAACGGCACGGACGTCTACTACAGCTCGGAGAACAACGTCACCGTCAACGGCTTTTCCAGCGAAAAACTGGCCGGCGTCATGCTGGAATCCATTACCTCCGGCCTGGGCACGACCAAGCGCAAGGTGGTCGACAACCCGGCGCTTGTCGTCCTGAAAAACTCCACGATCCCCGCCGTCCTCTGCGAGCTCGGCTTCCTCTCGAACGAGCGGGACGCCGCGAACTTCGGCAGCGCGGACTACAGGCAGAAGGCCGCGGAGGCGATATATAAGGGGATTTTGCAGGCGTTTCAGGCGTATACGAGGTAATAACGCCTTTGAGTATGCGATGCTGTCGGGCGCGTGGCTTGAACGGGAAAAGCTGGCGAATATTAAGGTGATGTTTATATGAACCGGGAAGAAAAATTCGGCTTTTGGCTGGAATTTGCCGAACGCGACTTAGACGCGGCGGAGGCTATGTATCAGACGGGCAAATGGTTTTATGTCGTGTTCATGTGCCAGCAGGCTGTGGAAAAACTGGTAAAGGGGCTGTATTTGCTCTATGTGGACGAAAACGTTCCGAAGATTCACAACATCGGGACATTGATAAACCGATTTGAAAGTCTATTACCCGTTTCGATCAGCGAAGAACGCTATGTTTTGTTTGAAACCCTTACCAAATACTATATAGCGGACAGATACCCGCAGTTTGTTGAGAAAGTGGACGAGCAAATCGCGGAAGAAACGGCAAAAAACATTTATTTCGCCTCAAAGGAGGTGTTCCAGTGGCTGTTGACTTTGAGACCGCAAGAAACCTAGCTAGTGATTACGCGGCGGAAGTAAGGCGCGCGCTCCAGGTGGACAAAGCCGTCTTATACGGTTCTTACGCCAAGGGCAACGCCACGGAGCAAAGCGATGTCGATATTTGCTTTTTCCTGCGAGACTTTGAAGGGAAAAACCGGGTGGATGTAATAGGCGAACTATTGCGCCTGTGCAGGGTTTATAAGGGCGCTTACTTCGAGCCCATCGCCTTCCAGACCTCCGAGATCGAACGTGGAAACCCGTTTGTGAACGAAATTCTGGCGACGGGGATAGAGATATAGCGTCACACAAAAACCAAAGACCAATTCCAGGAGGAAAACCATGACCAACAATACTCAGCCCGACATGAAACCCTATTGGCACACCGCCTCCCACATTCTGGCCCAGGCGGTCAAGCGGCTCTACCCGGACAGCCGGCTGGCCATCGGCCCGGCCACGGCCGACGGCTTCTACTACGACTTCGACAGGGACAGACCGTTCGTGAAAGAGGAGATCGAGGCCGTCGAGGACGAGATGAGGAAGATCATAAAGGAGGACTGCCCTATCGAGCGTTTCACGCTCCCGCGGGCGGAAGCCATAGCCTTCGAGGAGAAAAACGGCGAGCCCTATAAGGTCGAGCTGATAAACGACCTGCCGGAGGACGCCGAAATCTCCTTCTATAGGCAGGGAGAGTTCGTTGACCTCTGCGCCGGGCCCCATCTGAGTTCGACCGGCAAGGTCAGGGCGGTCAGGCTCTTCTCCGAGGGCGGCTCGTCCGGGGCCTACTGGCGCGGCAGCGAGAAGAACAAGATGCTCAGCCGCATCTACGGCATAGCCTTCGGGAAACAGTCGGAGCTCGACGAATATATGAAGGCCCGCGAGGAGGCCCGCAAGCGCGACCACAACCGGCTCGGCCGTGAGTTGGGCTATTTCACCACGTCGGACGTTATAGGCCAGGGGCTGCCGCTGATGATGCCCAAGGGCGCGAAGGTTCTGCAGATACTCCAGCGGTTCGTGGAGGACGAGGAGGAGCGCCGCGGCTATGTGCCGACCAAGACGCCTTTCATGGCCAAGAACGACCTCTACAAGGTCTCCGGCCACTGGGACCACTACCGCGACGGCATGTTTATCTGGGGCGACTTGGAGAAGGACGAGAACGTCTACGCCCTTCGGCCGATGACCTGCCCGTTCCAGTTCACCATATACAACGCGGAGCAGCACAGCTACCGCGACCTGCCTATCCGCTACTCCGAGACGTCCACGCTCTTTCGCAACGAGGCCTCCGGCGAGATGCACGGGCTGATCCGCGTGCGGCAGTTCACGCTCTCCGAGGGGCACATCGTCTGCGCCAGGGAGCAGCTCCGCGGCGAGTTCACCGCCGTGCTGGACCTGATCCGGTTTATGATGACGGCTTTGGGCATACAAAACGACATAACCTACCGCTTCTCGAAGTGGGACCCGAACAACCGCGGGAAATACATCGGCGGCGAGGCGGAGTGGGAGGAGACGCAGGCGTTCATGCGGGAGCTCCTCGTCGACGCCGGGATCGAGTTCGACGAGGCCGACGGCGAGGCGGCCTTCTACGGCCCGAAGCTCGACATACAGGCCAAAAACGTCTACGGCAAGGAGGACACGATCATCACCGTGCAGATCGACTTCCTCCTGGCGGAGCGCTTCGGCATGACCTACGTCGACAGGGACGGGACAAAGAAGCACCCGATGATCATACACAGGTCGTCCGTGGGCTGTTACGAGCGGACGCTGGCCATGCTGATAGAGAAGTACGCCGGCGCGCTGCCCCTTTGGCTCGCGCCCGTCCAGGCCGTGATCCTGCCGATTTCGGATAAGTACAACGATTACGCCGAAAGCGTCCTGCAAAGGCTCAAGGCGGCCGGGATCCGCGCCGAGGCCGATTTCCGGGCGGAAAAGATCGGCTACAAGATACGCGAGGCCAGGGGCAACAGGCTTCCGTACATCCTCGTCGCCGGGGAAAAGGAAGAGAGCGAAAACGCCGTTTCCGTCAGGAGCCGCAAGCTCGGCGAGGAAGGCGCGAAGCCGGTGGAGGAGATCGTCCGGAGGATCCAGGAGGAGAGCGGGAGCAAAGAGATTTGGCAAAACGACTGAGTTATGTTCTGAAGATGTATAACCCTTTTTTGTAAGGAGGCCCTTCATGAGGGACGAAACCCTCTGCCTGCACGCCGGCTACTCCCCGGGCAACGCCGAACCGCGCGTAATGCCCATCGTGCAGAGCACCACATATGTGTACGATTCCACGGAGGACGTGGCCGCGGTCTTCGACGACCCGACCAAAAGCCTGATCTATTCCCGCTTCGCCAACCCCACGGTCATGGCCGTGGAGCGGAAGATCGCGGAGCTCGAGGGCGGCGTGGGCGCGATGTGCACCTCCTCGGGGCAGGCGGCCTCACTGCTGTCCTTGCTGAACATTTGCTCCGCCGGGGACAGCTTCATCAGCACGCCGGAGATATACGGCGGCACGTTCAATCTGTTCGCCATCACGCTTAAAAGGCTGGGCATAGAGTGCGTTTTCGTGAGGCCCGACGCGAGCGAAGAAGAGCTTGGCGCGGCCTTCCGGCCGAACACGAAGGCTGTGTTCGGAGAGACGCTGGCGAACCCTGCGCTGACCGTCCTGGACATCGAAAAATTCGCCCGCGCCGCCCACGGCCGCGGTGTCCCGCTGATAGTGGACAACACCTTCGCCACGCCGATACTGTGCAAGCCGTTTTCCTTCGGCGCGGACATCGTCGTCCACTCCACCAGCAAGTATCTGGACGGCCACGCGCTGCAGGTCGGCGGCGTGATCGTGGACAGCGGAAACTTCGACTGGACAAACGGGAATTTCCCGGACCTCGTCGCTCCGGACGAGTCCTATCACGGCATTTCATATGTAAAGACATACGGGAAAGCGGCTTACATCATCAAAGCCAGGATGCAGCTGATGAGGGATTTCGGGGCGTATCCCGCCGCGCATTCGGCGTTTCTGCTGAACCTCGGCCTGGAGACCCTGGCGATACGCATGAGGAGCTATTGCGAGAACGCCATGCGCGTCGCGAGGTTCCTGGCGCAGTCCGATCTCATAGAAAAGGTGATATATCCAGGGCTTGAAGGCGACCAGTCCTTCGCGCTGGCGCAAAAATACCTCAAAGGCCCCAGCGGGGTGATATGCTTCATCCTAAGGGGCGGCAGGACGGACGCCGTCCGCTTCATGGACGCGCTGAAACTCGCGTCCAACGAGGTGCACGTCTGCGACATCAGGACCTGCGTGCTCCACCCGGCCAGCGCGACCCACAGGCAGCTGGCCGACGAGCAGCTCAGGGCCGCGGGCGTCCATCCCGGCATGATACGATTTTCCGTGGGCCTGGAGAACGTGGAGGATATCCTGGAGGATATAGAGCTAGGGCTGAAGGCGATACATTAAGAAATAATTAGTGGAAAGAGGACAATATGGGACTTTTACCGATACGCCCCTTCGACAAGCAGACGGATAAGCCCCTCGTCGAGGCGTTTTTCGCCCAGATGGGAGGGGAGAGCCGCGGTTTTTTCAACCGCGGCCGCGGCAACGAATACAGCGCTTTGGCCTATTTCTCCCCTGAGGGCCGCCCGAACACGGCCTACTTCCTGGCGGAGGACAACGGCCGCATGGCCGGCTACGTCTTTCTGTGGGACCTGGACAAGTCCGTCCCCTGGCTCGGCATAGCCGTGGCGGAGGACTGGAAGGGCAGGCATCTGGGCCGGGAGCTGATGGCCCGCGC
>WQUN01000221.1 GCA_009782085.1 Bacillota bacterium | reverse complement strand
ATCCGTTTAATCCGTTTAATCCGTTTAATCCGTTTAATCCGTTTAATCCGTTTAATCCGCTGAATCCGCGTTGCAAATCTTTAACCGGCCCAAGGAGACCCTATATGCCTATGCCACAACTGCCCCCGCCCGTCCCCTCCGAGGAGACCTTCGAGGAGATCGCGGCGTGCGTGGCGCACGAAATCAAGAACCCGCTGGCCCTCGCCTTGGCTAACATCTCGCTGATCCGCCTGGGCGATTCCGAGCGAAAATACGCGAAGCAGTGCCAGGTCATCGAAAACGAGCTCGAGAAGATCAACGACATGGTCGTCGAGCTGGTGGTCTGCGCGAGGGGCGGCCAGAACTGGGGCGCGGAGGAGGCCGTCGACGCGGCGGAAGTCCTCTCCGGCGTGATCGGCGAGTTCCGGGCCGCCAACGGCGCGCTCCGCTTTGTAACGCGCGGCCTGGAGGACGAATTCTTCGTGCGCGGCGACAGGCGCCGCCTGGCGATGGTGTTCTCCAACATAATCAAGAACGCCTCCGAGGCCCAGGGCGGCGCCGGCCGCGTCGACGTCGCCCTCCGGCGCGCGGGCGGCGGCGGCCGCCTCACCTTCGACGACTACGGCGGCGGCCTCTCGGAGGCCGGCCTCGCCGGCGCGGGCAGGCGCTATTATACCACGAAGAAAAACGGCACCGGCCTCGGCGTGCTCTTCTGCCGGAACACGATGGAGCAATGGGGCGGCAAGTTCAGCCTGGAGAACAGGGCGGGGCCGGACGGCATAACGGAGGGCTGCAGGGTGACGCTGGAGTTTCCGGACGAGAAGGAACCGTAAAACAATATAGCAGTTCAAGTTAAAAAAGGCCTGTTATAGCGCACAAAAAGCAACAGCAAAGCATGTAGGGGACGGCGTCCCCGACGTCCCGAAATTGGCGCATATGCCAGATTGAGCGGGACGTCCGGAGGCCGTCCCCTACAATTTTAACATAATGGCATGTGCAATTTAACGGAAATTAGAGTGACCTGTCTGTTGCCTTTGCCCGCGCTACAGCAGCGGCGAAAGCAGCCGCGACACGGACTCCTTCGCTTTGGCCCAGCGCCCCCTGGACGCGTACCATTTTTCGTCTATTACAGTGCAGTCGTCGATGTCTTTCAGGAACCTCGCCTCCAGCTCTCCGGCGACGGCCGCGTCGTATATGAAGGCGTTGATCTCGAAGTTGAGCTTGAAGCTGCGCACGTCCATGTTCGCCGTGCCGACGGAGGCCGCCGCGCCGTCGATCAGCACCATCTTGCTGTGCACGAAGCCGTTTTCGTACTGGTAGCACTTGACGCCGTTCCGGATCAGCTCGCCCAGGTAGGAGAGCGCCGCGGGGTAGACGAAGGGGTGGTCCGGGTTGGCGGGGATCATGATGCGCACGTCTATGCCGGAGAGCGCGGCGATGCGCAGCGCCTCCAGGACGCTGTCGTCCGGGACGAAATAGGGCGACTGGATGTAGACCGATTTTTCGGCCTTGGCGATCATCTTCACGTAGGCGTAGAGGATGTTGTGCCGGGGCGTGTCCGGGCCGCTGGAGACCATCTGGACGCCGGTCCTCCGCTCGCCGGCGGGCATAAGCGGCGCTTTGGGGAAGCAGCGCTCCTCCGCCGCGAGCCTGTCCCGGGAGCTGTAGTTCCAGTCCATCATGAAGCGCAGCTCCAGCGTGCCGACGGCGTCGCCGGTTACGCGCAGGTGCTTGTCCAGCCACGGCCCGAACCGGGGGGACAGGCCCAGGTATTCGTCGCCGATGTTCAGGCCGCCGATGTAGCCGATGTTGCCGTCGATCACGCAGATTTTCCTGTGGTTCCGGAAGTTCAGCCGGAGCAAAAACCCTGTCGGCAGAAACTCGGCCCAATGCCCGCCGGCGTCCGTGAGCGGCCGGAACAGCTTTTTGCTCGTCCAGAGGCAGCCGGTGCCGTCGACCAGAAAGCGCACCTCGACGCCCTCCGCGGCCTTCCGCGTCAGGGCCTCGATCACCCGCCGGCCCAGCGCGTCGTCCCTCACTATATAATACTGGAGGTGGACGAAGCGCCGCGCGTTCGCGATGTCCTTCAGGAACGCCTCGAACTTGGCGTTCCCGTCGTGGTAGATCGTAACGTCGTTGTTCCAGGAGAGCGGGCCGTTCCCGGAGTAGTAGTTGAGATAGGCGATCTCGCCCAGGCGGCCGCCCGCCCGCTCCGGGCCGAAGAGGCGGGAAAGCTGCTCCCTCGCGCGGGAATTCCGGTTCGCGTCCAGGCCCGTATAATCGGCGTACAGCTTCTCGTCGCAGCGGGCCTTTTCCTCGAAGACCCTGTGCCGCCGGCCTCCGAGGCCGAAGACGAGGTAGATCACGAAGCCGATATAGGGCGCTAGGACGATGACCATCAGCCAGGCCCAGGTCACCGCGGGGTTCCTGCGCTCGTAAAAGACGACGATGACGCCGAAAACGGCGTTTATGACGTATGAGACCCATACAAGGGCGGTCAGGAAAATGTGCAGCATGGAATCGTCCCCGGTTGGAGTTTCGCGTTTTGGTAATTATATAATATCATCGGGTTTAACGCGAGGGGTTTTTTGCACGACAACAGGTCAGTCTAAATTCCGTGAATTTGCCTATTAAACGGTGAATAATTGTAGGGCGGGGGCTCTGCTCCCGCAGCAAACCACAAATTACAGCTGTAGGGCGCGCCGACCCCGGCGCACCGTTCCAAACAATTGGCGCTATTTGCAATGAATATTGTTGCAGGCTCGGCGCGCCGGGGTCGGCTCGCCCTACATCCGTTGTGCAATTTGTATGTTCATGCGTTTGTCGAGGGGTTTTTTGATCGGAGGCAATTATGTCGCTGTATTTTGAAAAGGCAAGGGAACTGGGCGAGATGATCCGCGAATCGGAGGAGTCCGTGCGGCTTGCCGACGCGCGGACGGCGTTCGGGGCAGGCGCGGAGGCGGCGCTTGTGACGGCCGGGCTCCGGGAGAGCGGGAAAACCGCGCAAAACAGCGAAGGCGGCGCGCCGGCGGCGGAGAAAACCGCCGCGTTCGCAAGCGAGCCTGCGGAAGGGTCACATAAGAAAACCGCGCCCCGCGCGGTTCGGACTGTCCGAAAACGGCCCGACGCCCCCATTCCCGAGCCGCCGATATGCCGAGAGGCGGCCCTTGGCGAGCTGCTCGCGGCGGAGAAGGAATATCGGGCTTTGTTGGAGCAGGTCGTGGACGTGCTCAGGATGACCGTCCTGGGCGATGTGACTGACGAGCCCGGGGAAGGCCGGTGCGGCGGGTGCGGCGGCTGCGGGAAAGGCTGACGCGGTTGAGAAGAAATGTCAGACTTTGTCGGAGATGTTATTTGAAATGATACTATGGTCGTTTCGAATACAACGAACATTGTCCGAAAACCGGCATTGTCGTAGGGTCGGGGTTCCATCCCCGACCGCAAAATGCCCTGCATT
>WQUN01000220.1 GCA_009782085.1 Bacillota bacterium | reverse complement strand
AAAAAGCGTTGATGCGTTGTTATACGGGCGGCAGAACGCCGCCCCTACAGTCAAAACGGCGAATTATCAGGATTTTGTAGGGGCGGCGTTCTGCCGCCCGTCCGTATCAACACTATTTGAGACTATAACCTTTCTAATCGAAACGCCTTTATCTCCCCGTAATTCCGGCGTACTTCTCAACGATACTCACAAACTCCCTCCTGTACCCGCCGCGGTCCTCTCCGAGGCTGTCTCTGGCCGCGGCAAGCAATTCGGCGGAGCCCAGCCCGGCGGCGTACTCCGAACCCCTTAGCATCTGCCCGAATCCGGCGACGCATTCGGCGAAAATGAAATCGCCGGTGTTGTGACTTCTGACGCTTGCCGTCTTGACCGGCTCCGCGATCAGTTTGCTCTCGCTCTGACCGGGGTCTTTGTACCTGATCCTGACCTCGAACAGTTCGTCGGAGTAATCCCCTGCGGGCGCGGGGGTCTGGCTCTGATATTTCAGCGGCTGCGCGCCGCCGGTCAGCGTCAGCTCGAACATCATCACGACGTCCGTGCCGACGCCGATCTCCCCGGCGTCCTTCGCGTCGTTCGCGAAGTCCCTGTTCGCCATGACGCTGTTCTCGTAGCCCAATAGCCTGTACGTACCGACCAGCGCCGGGTTGAACTCGATCTGGGCCTTTACGTCGTCGGCGATCGTGTAGAGGTTTGAAGCCAATTCGTCCACCAGGACTTTTTGGGCCGCGTCGGCGTTGTCGATATAGCTGTAGTTGCCGTTGCCGTTCTTGGCCAAAGTCTCCATCTTGTTGTCCTTGAGGTTTTCCGTGCCGAAGCCGAGGACGGACAGGTACACGCCGCTGTCCCGCTTGTCGGATATGAGCTTTTCGAGTTCGCCGACGTCGGACACCCCGACGTTGAAATCGCCGTCCGTCGCCAGGATGACCCTGTTGTTGCCGCCCTCTATGAAATTCTTCTCGGCCAATGCGTAAGCCGTATTGATGCCCACGCCGCCGGCGGTGCTCCCGTTGGACCGGAGGCTGTTTATGGCGTCCATGATGCGCTGTTTTTGGTCGCCCGCGACGCTGTCCAGTACGACGTAGGACGAGCCGGCGTATGTGACTATCGAAACCGTGTCGTTTTCGGTCAGCGTGTCCACGAGCAGGCCGAACGAGGACTTCAGGAGCGGTAGCTTGTCATACGAGGCCATCGAGCCGGAGCTGTCGATCAGGAAGGTCAGGCTGCTCCGCGGCAGGTCGCTCCTGTCCGCGTCCTTCGCTTTCACCCGGACAAAGGCGAGCGTCTTGTCCTCGTCGAACATAGACCGGCCAAGCTCCGCGTATATCGAAAACGGCGCGTCGTTTTCCGGGAGCGCCTGGTCATAGGCGAAGTAGTTGATCATTTCCTCCACGCGCACGGCGTCGGCGGGCGGCAGGTTGCCGCTGCCGATATACCTGGCGACGTTCCTGTAGGAGGCGGTGTCCACCTTCAGCGAAAAGGTGATCAGCGGGTTCGAGGCCGCGTCCTTTTCGGGGTTTTCCGTTATCGGGAGGTATTCCTCGTCGGCGTAGACCTGCTGGCCGGTTTCCCATTGGGAGTATTTGTTTGCATCCGCCGGCGCCCGGTTGGCGGAGGCGGAGCCGCTATACCCCGCGGCCGGGGGTTCCGCCGCCGGCATGTTCGGAGCGGCCGCCGCGGGAGCTTCTGTGCTGTTGGAATGATTGCCGCCGCTCTGAGAGGTCATCCCCTGACTAAAAGGGGCCCCGGTAGGCGCGCTGCTTTTGGCCGCGCCGCACCCCCATGACAAAAAGGCCATCATCACCCCCAGAATCAGCGCTGCGATTTTGGCGAGGTTCCCGAACATTTTTTTCGTTTTCATATTGGCATCTCCCTTCGGATTTGGAACCTGTGATTGGCAGGTTCATAATTTCTCCGGAGCGCTTCCGCGCTCTTTATTGTCGTTTCGTTTGAAATTGAGCTTCAAACTTCACGCGAAACGCCCCTGACCATTGGTCGTTTCGCGTTCGTTTTCAGCTCATTTCAAATCGAAACGACTATACCAATAGAACCCGACGCAATATAAAAACATTACAGTTTCATGACAATTTTTTGAGAAATATTTTTACAGGAGCGCTTCGGCTATCTCTATCAAATCCGAGACGTTGAACTCGCTCGTCAAGGTGTACGTCACGCCGCCGTTTTCCACGTACAGGGACTTGTAGCCGCTTTTGACCGTTACGTAGGCGTCCGTCCCGTTTATATCCGTTTTTATGGATCCGTCCTTGCCTGCCGGTTTTTCGCCTGAAGGCTCTGATACCAGTATGATGTCGTTGGCCTCCGAATTTCGGATGTAGTATATCGTCTTGCCGTGGTCGTAGTCTGTCCCGGTCAGCACGCAGCCCGCCGGCAGCCTGGCGGACAACGGCGCCGCCCCGGCGCGGCCGCCCGCGGGGGCCGGTCCGGTCGCCGCGGCCGTTCCGGGGCGGTCGGTCGCCCGGGCGACGGGGCCGCCCGCGCCGTTAGGCGCCAACAGCCGCGAAAGCCCTAAAAACAGGATCAGCAGGCAAGCCGCCGCAGGCGCCGCCGCGTAAATGGCTTTTCTGGCCTTTATGACGAAAATGCCCTTTCGGACGCCTCGCCCTATATTGGAAAGGCTTTCGCGGACGTCCTCATCCTCCGGCGGCTCCGGCTCCAGTTCCCGGTTCAGCTTTCCGCCCTCGGCCTCGACGTACCCGGAGGCCAGCTTTTTGAAGAATTCCTCGCTTCCATCCTCATATTTCATAGCCGAACCCCCCTTCCCGGATCATTTCCGTAAGTTTGTTCCTTGCCCTGTGTATGCGCACCGCCGCGTTGCTCTCGGAGATTTTCAGCAGAGCGCCGATTTCCCTGTTCGACATGTCGTAGGCATATCGGAGCAGAAACGGCGTCTTGAGCTCCTCCTTCAGCCTATCCACGAGATTCAGAAGCCCGGCAGCGGAGCTTTCGGATACGACAGCCGCCTCCAGATCGTACTCGTCCGCCCTTTCGAACTCCGACATGTCAGCGGCCTCGCCGACCCGGGCCTTTTTCTGCTTATTCAGAAGGGTTATGGCGACGTTGCGCGTGATCATCACCAGATACGCGGCCGTTTTCCCGGACTCCGGATCGCCCAGCTTGCGGAGATTCCTGTAAACCCGTATGAAAGCCTCGCTGACGGCGTCCTGAGCCAGCTCGTAATCGCGCAGGACGCCGTACGCCTTGGACAGCAGCAGGCGCTTGTACCGGTTGTACAGAAACTCGAACTTGTCCTTGTCGCTCTCGGTCTGAAACGCGAAATACAGGAACAGCATGGCTGCCTCCCGGGGGAACGGGATATTGGACTTCTTCGGAAATGGTGATAGTCGTAAAAAGCGTTGATGCGTTGTTATACGGGCGGCAGAACGCCGCCCCTACAGTCAAAACGGCGAATTATCAGGATTTTGTAGGGGCG
>WQUN01000219.1 GCA_009782085.1 Bacillota bacterium | reverse complement strand
CCGCCAATAAAAAGGGCGTCGTGGAGCAGAACTATTCCCGCGCCTCTACCAACGGCTTTGCCTGGGGCATTTCCAAGGACTGCGCGGACCCGGTGTCCGTAATAAGGTTCATGGATTTCTGGCTCAGCGATACCGGCCATATACTGTTCGCGTACGGGATAGAGGGCATTGATTACACGATGGTGGACGGAAAGCCCGTCCTGACGGAGGAAGTCAAGAACAAGCCCGAATCGTTCCCGGTGTATCACAGGGCCGAAGGCTGCTACGAGATGGGCGCCCAGCAGGAGATATCCAACGAAGTCATCACGATGAACGATTGGTCCAGGGAAGGCTTTAACATGTACCTCAACGGCAACGTGCTGACGCCGCCGTACCCGGTGCTCGTGTACAACGAAGCGGAGCAGGCCGTGATCGACGCCAACATGCCCAACATCACCACCCTCCGCGACGAGTATCAGCAGCAGTGCGTCATGGGGAGCCAGGACGTCGCCTCGACATGGGATCAGTATATCAACGACATGAACTCGATGGGCCTCCAGGAAGTTCTGGCGGCGGAGACCTCCGCTCTGCAGCGCTATCTGGCGTCCATGAAGAAGTAAGGGACCGGAACGGAACCGCCACCGTCTTTCAGACGGTGGCGGTTCAATAATACGGCATTTATTAAATTTAAGGGGATGAACTCATGAAAAAACTTACGGCTTTTATAATCGCCGCGGCTATGATCATGGGCGCGGGCGTCTTCGCGAACGCCTCCGGCGGCCTTCCGTTGGCCTCCGCCGCGGACAATCAGCTTTTCGGGCTCCTGCTCGGCGTTACGGAAAACCCCGGCGGCGGCAAGACCGTGTCCATGCTGGCGGATAACGCAATACAGACCTATGAGACCGCCTTCGGTTACGATTCCCAGTATCTGATTCAGGGATACGCCGGGAAGCAGTTCAAATACATGCTGGACGGCGCGGGCCGCCTGAAGCTGACCGACCCGCCGTATATCAAGAACGTGAATTCCTCGTTCGGCTTCGGGAACGAGTATTATCTGGTTAAGAGCCTGTCGGTTTCCGGCGGGAACGCCGTTTTCACGGCCGACAGGGATTTCAGCCTCCCGCTGGCCGCCTCCGCCGTCTTCCAGGACATGAACGTCACCATGACGAGCCTGGAACCCGCCTCGCCGAAGGACGCGGTCGTGGGCATTGACGACGGGAAATACGGGGCCGTCCTTGTGCGCTATGACGCGGCCGCGGCGGCTGTCGCCGAGGTCGTGTATGTGGCGGCGGGAAACTCCTACTTTACATACGGCCCTCTGGTCGCGCCCATACTGGGGACGGAGATCAATTTCCCGATCGACCCGCCGACCACCTACTACCCGATTAACGCCTACGATGGCAACATCGGCAACTATTTCGGCCTGCCCTGCACGGACGGCCCGAAGTCGATCATCTTTAAGATACCCGACGATACGCCCGTTTCGCGGGTGAGCATCATATTCCACAACGGGACGATATATTATTTCTGCTTCGCCATAGAGACAAGCATAGACGGAGTCACCTGGACGCCCGTGGAAATCCCGGCCAAGGATTACGCCGCCGGCCCGGACAAGGCCCCGCCGCCGGCGGGATACGGCAAGACGCCGGCTCTGACGCTGGACTACCAGAACTTCGACACGGGCGGGGTCACCGCCTCCTATGTCAAAATAATCGGCTACGGCCGGAACACGCCCGATCAGACGGCGGCGGCCCCGGCGTGGGTCAGCCTGCGGGAGGTGCGCATATATACCTCCAACGAGTATGTGCCGCCTATGCCGCCGCTTCCCGTTCCCCCGCCGGACATGAGCCCTGGGAACGTGAACCTGACCGGCAACTGGGAAAACGGGACCGAAATGTGGACGGGAGAGCTTTTTAACGACATCACCCGCCAGTTCGCGTTCGTGACCGCCGGCGACGGCGGCCCGGTCAGCCCCAGGCAGGGCAGTTACGCCGCCAGGTTCACCGTTGGCCCCAACGACAAGTGGAACAACGCCAGCGGCAACCGCGCCGAATTCGGCATGTGGGACGACTACGGCTACGAGACCCAGGGAGACACCTATTATTACGCCTGGTCGAGCCTGTTCCCGGAGGACTGGACGCAGCCGAACGGCTGGGGCATAGTCATGCAGTGGCACGCCTACACTAACATTTCCCCGCCGATAGCCTTCGACGCCAGAGCGGACAGCATGTACCTGAACTTCTGCACCGGCAACGTGGACAACACGTATCAGTCCGCCTTCCAGCCCAAGTACCTCGTCCTGGACACGCTTAACAAGGGCAAATGGAACGACTTTATCGTCAGGATCACCTGGAGCGAGTTCGCCAACGGCAGCGTCACGGTCTGGCACAGGGTGGAGGGCGAGGCGGATTTCACGCCGATCGTCTACGTGCCCGACGTGCCGACCTTGCAGTGGTCACACGGAACGGATATCTATTTCGCCGACATCGCTTCCGGCAAGGTGGTCAAGAGCGCTGACGGGACCTATTATTCCAAAAATTACGTTCAGGCCGGCCTCTATCGCGACAACGCGAATGAGACGAACGTGGTCTACCAGGACGGCTTCTGCCGGGGAACCACCTACGGCGCCGTGCTGGGCGAGCTTTCGCCCCCGAAGCCGGTGTTCTCCGTCTCCGTCAAGAGCATGGCCGTGAAGATCGGCAAGCCGGCGCAGGTGCCCTTTGTCTACGAGGGGCCGGGGAATGTCTCGTTCAAGAGTTCCAACGCGGCGGTTTGCGCCGTCGGCGCGGACGGGAAGCTGATGCCGATGAAAGCCGGCATCGCTGTGATCACGGTCAGCGCGCCCGGGTTCCCGAATTACGTGTTCGCGGTGACCGTCACCGCCTGACGGCAACCACGACAAACGCATGAAAGTATTTCTGCATAAAATTAGAGTTTCTTTTGTTGTAGGGGACGCCGCCCTCGGCGTCTCGAAGCTGCCAATACCGGAGTGCGAAAACATATACCGACGACGTCGACAGAGGAGATTAATGTTTTCCCACTTCGGTATGACACATTTTTTCCGCCACACCATCGGAAAATTATTTTACGGGCCGCCGGGGGCGGCGGCCCCCTACGGGAGAGGATCAGAGGCATGAAAAAATTCTTTAGAGCCGTCAGCGCCGCGCTGGTCGTGTCGATGCTGGTCAGCCTGCCGGCTGTGACGACGCCCGTGCGGGCGGCGGCGGACATGCGGACCGTGAACGGCGTGCTGGACATCGAGGCCGAGAACGCCATTTATAACGCCGACAGATTCTGGGTAAAGAGCGACGCCATGTTTTCGGGCAACGAGGCCATCGGCCCATTAGCCGAGGACAAGACCTCCCCGCTTCCGAACGACGCCCCTCCGGACGTCGATCTCAGCTTCATAGCCGACCAGGCCGGCACTTACAACGTCTGGGTGCGCTGCACGTCGTCCTTGCCGGACACGTCCG
>WQUN01000218.1 GCA_009782085.1 Bacillota bacterium | reverse complement strand
ACCGGATGCAGAAAACATTTGCCGACGACGAGCCGATTCGACGAACGCTTCTGCGGCGAATCGGCGACAGAGGAGGCTAATGTTTTCGCACTCCGGTATAGATTGACGGAGGCGTCGCAATGTATCCTTATCCGAATCCCGACTAACGGAGGTGTCGCAATGCGCCGTGAAAATAAAACCGGCGGGGCGATGACCGGCGCGCGCGGCCGCCGCCATGCCGGCGACCGCGTCCCGGATCTGTCGCCGCTCCCGGCCGCGCTAGCCGCGCTGCTCGTTTGCCAAATGATTTTTCTGCGCTCCGCGCCTTGGCCCGACCAGGCAAAGGCGCGCCAGCCTGTACAGACGCTTGCGGCCGCTCAGGGCGCGGCGGGGAAAGGGATCCCCGTTTACGAAACGCCGCCGGAAATCGCTCACAGCGGTATCCTGACCATGCCGGCGGAGAAAGCGGCCGGAATTATCGGCGGCGGCTCGTCAAAAACCCCGGGAGGCGGTTACCAGCCAGATAAAACGGAACCGACAACTGAGACAATGAACGGCGGCGACAAAACCGCCGCTCTGGAGCGGCTGACCTCGGACTTGCGGGCTCTGCTCGCGGAAAATCAGGAGTTGGCCGGGGTTCTGATCGAAACGCCAATGGACGAGCCGGTTGACAAGCCAGTGAACAAGCCGGCGGGCAAACTAACGGACAAGCCAACAGACAACACATTGGGCAAGCCAACTGACAACCCATTGGGCGCGCGTAAAAGCGCGGCCGCCCTCCGCCTGACGATACCCGGCGGGATCGCCTTCGAGCGGCAAAGGGCCGGCCTGAAGCCGGAAACCGCCCCGATCCTCATGACGGTCGCCGGCGCGCTAAGGAGCCTGCCGGCGGAGGTCAGGATAGAGGCCTACCCGGACGACCGGCCGATAAACACGCCCCAGTTCCCGAACGGCTGGATATTGGCCTCCGCGCGCGCGGTCAGCGCGGGGATATACATGATCGAGCAGGGCGGCGCGGATCCCGCGCGGGTCACGGCGGTCGGGATAAACGGCCCCGCCGCGGCCCCGCCGGAAAGCGGCGGGAGCGGGCTGCTCGTGATAATCATTGAGATTGAGTAAGGAGACTTCCACGTGGATAAGAGCAAACCGATGCTGATGAGCATACTCATATTGCTGGTGCTGGTGCTGGGGGCGGTGGCCGGCCTCTTCCTCTATACCATGCGCTCCGGCAAGGCGGACGCCTCCGCCCCGGCGGGCCAGGCCCCCGCGCCGAGGCTGAACGTCGACCAGATCACAAAGGTGCCCCTTTCGACGGTTTCGACAAACCTCCGCCAGGGCTCGGGGGGAGCGCGGGATTACGTGAAGCTGACCCTGCAGGTCGGCGTCAGCAACACGGCCAAAAAGGAAAGCGAGGCCGTGGTCAAATCCATCAACGACAACGAGGCGGTCGCCCTCGACGTCGTGAACGGCGTCCTCCGTAACAAGACGCGCGACGAGCTGGCCGACCCGGATCTGAACACCCTGCAGGACCTGAAGGACGAGATAGCCTCCAAGCTCCGGGACGCGTTCAACACCAATCTGATCGTGGACGTGTACGTGGCGGAAATTGCGTACTAACTGGAAACTAGATACTGGAAACTGGAAACTACATGGAAACTGGAAACTACATGCAAAGCGCTGGATACTAATATGTCATCCAAAAAATAACTATACATTGTCATTCTGAGGCGAAGCCGAAGAATCTTAGATCCTTCGCTTCGCTCAGGATGACAAACCACCCAACTTTTTTTGATATGCTGTACTAGTTTCTAGTATCTAGTCTCTAGTATCTAGGAAGGAGGTGACAGAACATGGGCGACATCCTTTCCCAAAGCGAAATCGACGCGCTGCTGGACCAGCTCGCGGGAGCGGGCTCGGCCGTTGGGTTCGCGCCGTCCAAAAAGGAAAAAGAGGTCAAACTCTACAATTTTAATCTGCCCTCCAAATTCAACAAGGAGCACCTGCGGACGCTGGAGATAATCTTCGACAACTACTCGCGGGTCGTGTCGTCGTTTCTGACCGCCTACCTGCGCGCCGGCGTGCGGCTGGAGGTGGCCGGCGCGTCCCAGGGGCCGTACAGGGATTTCTCGAGCGCCCTGTACAACCCGTCGATACTCGGGATAGCCAACCTCCACCCCCTCAAGGGCTCCGTGGTGCTGGAGATATCCCCCTCGATAGGCTACGCCGTCATCGACAGGGTGCTGGGCGGGCCGGGGGACGGCCTCAAAAAAATACGCGAGTTCTCGGAGATAGAGAAGGCCCTCCTCGAGCGGCTCATAACGCAGATGCTGTCCTATCTGACGGAACCCTGGGAGAGCGTGGCCGAGATACGGCCCAGGCTCGAAAAACTCGAGACCAACCCGCAGTTCGCGCAGATCGTGGCCCCGGCGGAGATCGCCGCGCTCGTCACCATATCCGCCAAAATCGGCGCGGCGGAGGGGTTCATAAACTTCTGCATCCCGAACCTCGTGGTCGATCCCGTCATGGACAGGCTGAACACCAAATTCTGGTTCAACCAGAACACGGACGACGGCGACGCGAGCCACAGGGAGGCGCTGGAGCGCGGCCTGGAGCGGGCGGCGGTGACCGTCAGCGCCGTCGTCGGGAAGGCGCGCATCACGGTCGCCGATTTCGTGAATCTTCGGGTCGGGGACATAATCACACTCGATTCGTTCATCAACTCGGACATGAGCGTGATGGTCGGGAACCTGCACAAGTTCACCGCCAAACCGGGCGTCAGCAGGGGCAGGAACGCCGTTCTGATCACGCCCCCGGCGAAAGCGTAAAGAAATAACAGGAAAGGAGGAACCCCGATGGGAGACATACTTTCAAAGGCCGAGATAGACGCCCTGTTGGGCGATCCGGAGACGGACGGCGGCGGGGCGGGAACCGCGGACAAAACCGTTGAGAGCGACACCTCCGCTCATCTTCTGACCGACGAGCAGAAGGACATACTCGGCGAGATCGGCAACATCAGCATGGGCACCGCCGCGACGACCCTGTTCGCCCTCCTTCGGCAAAAAGTCCTGATCACGACGCCGAGGGTGTTCGTGATGAAATGGAAACACATACCCGATTACTACGACAGGCCGAGCGTCGGCATCCGCGTCAACTACACCGCCGGCCTTAAGGGCGCTAACGTGCTGGTGCTGAAGGAGACGGACGTCAAGATAATCGCCGACCTGATGATGGGCGGCGACGGCGCGGTCGGCGGGGACGCCGGGCTTACGGACCTCGACATGAGCGCCATAAGCGAGGCCATGAACCAGATGGTCGGCTCCGCCTCGACCTCCCTGTCCTCCCTTCTCGACAAGAAAATAGACATAGACGCCCCGCGCGCGTTCAGGCTGGATTTCACGAACGAGTCGTTCTTCGACGACGTCGGATTCGAGCCGGAGGACGACGTGGCGCTGGTGTCGTTCCGCATGGAGGTCGGGACGCTTATCGACAGCGAGATCATGCA
>WQUN01000217.1 GCA_009782085.1 Bacillota bacterium | reverse complement strand
ATACGAACTGGAGTATGTCCAACCGACGATGAAGGAGATGCTCTCCGGCGCGTCCAAAAACCTCAAATTCAAGTTTGCCGACCCGGCGAGCGGGGCCGGCGAAATCGGCGCGTTCGCGGCGGTTACGATAACCAGGCTGGAACGCAAAAGCGTTTTGAGCGTTCCGGTCAACGCCCTTTACAACGACGCTGTCATGGGCGCGTACGTCTATGTCATGGAGGACGGGACAAAGGTACTCAGGCAGGTCAGGAGGGGCGCTTCGAACAGCAGCTGGGCGGAGATAACGGAAGGTCTGTCGGAGGGGGAGGAAGTCTTTGTCCATTAATAGGCGTTATATGGCGGGAACGGCCTGCGCCGCGCTTCTGGCCGCTATGGCGCTTTTCCCGGCCGGGTGCGGGATCTCCGGCGCGGGCGGGAGCGTCGGGCAGGCCAGTGGGCAGGCCAACGGGCAGGCCGACCTCATCAGCGTCTCTGACATCCACGCGAGGGAGACCGTCTCCCAGACGGCGGAATGTGTCCGCGGGCCCATCAGGAAGGAAAGCGGCGTCGGCGCGAAGGCGGCTTACCCGTACGCGATAAAGATCGTTTACAAAGACGACACGGCCGGGGAGGGCAAGGCCAAGCTGGACTACACAGCCAGGCTCGGCGAGGTCAACGTCAAAAACGGCTCCTCCGTGAAGGCGGGCGACGTCCTGGCGACGTTTGTGTTCGACGCGGACGCTTTGAACATACGGGCCGAACAGCTTGCCATACAGATAAAAGCTTTGACCGACGCCGTCAGCGCCGAGAAAGAACGGCGGGAGAAGCAGATATCCGACGCCGAGGCGCAAATAGGCCAGGCGGCCACGGGCGAGGACGCCGCGGCGGCCGATATTGACGCGGAGATCGCCCGCGTGACCGCGGACAAGATTCGGGACGACCTGGATTACTATCTGTACACGCAGGACGAGGCCCTGGCCGAGCTTAACGCGAAGCTCGACGAGGCGAACGCGAAGCTCGCGGGGGTGGAGATCAAGGCCCCTGCGGACGGCGTCATCGGGGAACTTGCCGCGATGCGGGCCGGGTTTGAGGCGACGGACGGCTTTATCCTGATGACGCTCTATCCCGCGGACGAATTCATGCTCGCGGCGGCGTCCGGGGCCCTGAGCTTCAGGTACAACATGCCCGTGACGCTCACCGTGAAGGACGGCGCGGGCAAACAGACGGATTACCCGGCGGCGGTCGTCTCGGACGCCGAGCCGTTTTACCTGGCTGTCGGCGGCGGTTCCCGAGCGGAGTTCACGGCCAAGAACACGACGCTTAACGTGACCGGCGAACAGTACGACCTCGTCGACGTCCTGCTCGTCCCGGCCGCGGCGGTCATCCAGGAGGACAAGAAAAAGTACGTGAACATCCTGGAAGACGGGATTTTGAAGAAGCGGTACGTGCAGGCCGGCTTAAGCGACGGGACCAGCACGCAGATAATCAGCGGGCTGGACGAGGGGCAGGTTGTGGCGGTGCGGTAATGATATATGGCGGAAATCTTTTTACGACCGTATCATTCGAAGCGAAGAGGAATATCGTAAAATATGGCGGTATATAGAGGAAAATCCGTGTAAATGGACGGAAGATCGTTACTACGGCGAATAGAAATGTCCACGAAACCCACCAACCGCAGCCAATGTCAACAGGTAAATCGGTGCGGCATGGAAGCCGCACACTACAAAGCCGCAATCCTAGTAGGGTCGGGGTTCCATCCCCGACCGAACAACCCGTATGCTTATCCTTAACCTGTTGACATGCAACCGCAGCTGCAGCGAATGGAAATTTTACAAACCGGAGGCATAAATTGTTCCAGTTCCTAAGGGGAAAACTGATCAACAACAAGTGGCTGGTTTTGAGTCTTTTGATCGCGAACGTCCTGCTCGTCGGGATCGCCGCCAGCTCGCCGCTCTATTCCGAGGCGACGCTGAACCGGATGCTCGTCAAGGACATGGAGGACTATCAGATCTCCAGGAACGCCTATCCCGCCAAGTTCGATCTGACAGTGCGGATGGGCGTGTTCGCCAAGGGGACAGAGACGGCGAACTACCTGAACGCCCGCGACACCCTTTTCCCGCAGATGGCCGCGTCCTTCGGGATCCCGGAGATCGGGCGGCTGAAGCAGATCAAGCTCTCAAACGTCAGGTGCGCGCCGGACATCGCGAGGGACAACTCCGCGGAGAAATATTTCGACGTCATGGGCCTGTCCGGCTTCGAGGGCTATATACATATCACGGCCGGACAGATGTACTCCCCCGACATCGAGGACGGCGTCCTGACCTGCGTCGTGCATCAGGCCTTTCTCGACTCGAACAACCTCCTTTTGGGCGACGAGTTCACCATGGAGGAGCTCGTCGTCGACGGAAAGCCCCTGCGGCTCAAAATAACGGGCATTTTCGAACAGACGGAGGACAGCGCCAAATACGTGCGCCTCGCCTCGCGGACGCTGGTCTACTCGGTGTTCGCGCCGGTCGACGTGCTCGAAAGCAGGTTCATAGACAACTATGCGACGAATTACCGGGCGGAGGCGGATTTCACAGCCGTCCTGGACTACCGCTCCATGTTTTTCCCGCGGATACGGAACTATCAGAGCGCCGACGCCCTTTGCCAGTCCTATGTGAAGAGCAGCGGCGGCCTCCAGTATACGAACCTTTTTATGCCGATACTCCAGGGCTACGGCGACGGCGCGCGCAAGCTGAACACTACGCTGTGGGTGCTGGAGGTCCCGGTGTTTGTCATGCTCGTGTTCTTCATATTCATGGTCTCCAGGCAGATACTGACGATCGAGCAGAACGAGATATCCGTCGTCAAGAGCCGGGGCGCGGGCCGGCGGCAGATACTACTGGTCTACCTGGCCCAGGGGGCGGTCATAAGCGGCGCCGGCTTCCTCCTCGGGATACCCCTGGGCGTTTTCATATGCAAGGCCCTCGGTGCGTCGAACGGCTTTCTGAACATGGTTTCCCGCGCGGCCCTGCACGTGCGCGTGAACCCCGGCTGCTTCATATACGCCGGGATCGCCGCCGTGTTCTCCGCGCTGACGATGCTTTTGCCGGTCATTAACCGCTCGAAGGTCACGATAGTTGACCACAAGCGGGCGCTGGCCAGGAACAAAAGCCCGCTCTGGAAGCGGTTTTTCCTGGACATAATCTGCCTCGGCGCGTCCGTATACGCGCTTTACAACTTCACGAGGACGAGCGGCCTGTTAGCCGCGCAGCCCGCGGGCGCGCGCTCCGTGGATCCTCTTTTGTACCTGAGCTCGTCGCTTTTCATCATCGGGCTGAGCCTGCTGTGCCTGCGGCTGTTCCCGCTGCTCGTGCGGCTGATTTTCAGGGCAGGCAGGCCGTATTGGCCGCCGGAGGCGTTCGCGGCGTTTTTGAGGGTGATCCGCTCCACGGGCGAGGAACAGTTCATCATGATCTTTCTGGTGTTCACCCTCGCCCTCGGCGTCTTCGACGCGAAGGCCGCGCGCACGATAAACCTGAACCAGGAGGACATGATCCGCTACCAGGTCGGCGCGGACATAGTCCTGTCGGAGCCGTGGGCGAGCAACAAGCCGCCGGCTGCGGCGCCGGGCGCGCCGCCGGAGGCGTCCGGAACGGCGCCGGCGCAGATTATATACACGGAGCCGGATTTCTCGAAATACCGGCTCCCGGAGGCCGCGAGCGCGGCGAAGGTCCAGCGCAGCCAGACCGTCAGGGCCGCGTCGGCCGGCGGAACCATATCCAACGTCCAGATGATGGCGATAGACTCCAAGGCGTTCGGCGAGACGGCGTGGACGAGGGACGACCTGTTCGCGGCGGATTTCCGGGAATACCTGAACCGTCTGGCCTTGGACCCGCGCGGCGTTTTGCTGTCCATGGACTTCAAGGAAAAGTACGGGTATAAGACGGGGGACAGCTTCCAGTTCAGCGTGCCGACCGACAACGGCGACTGCTACGTCGCTGGGATAGTGTTCGGCTTCGTGGAATACTGGCCCGGCTACGCCAGGTTCCAGAAGGTCAAGGCCGCCGACGGGACGATGACCGAGCGGCGGAACCCGCTCGTCGTGGCGAACCTGAACTACGTGCAGTCGATATGCGGGATCATGCCCTACGAGGTCTGGATAAAGTCCGCCGCGCCGTCGAACAATTACATATACTCCTTCGCGGCGGAAAGGGGGATCAAGTTCGCGGTGTTCAAAGACGCGGACGCGATGATCACGGAGGCGAAAAACACGCCCGTCGCCCAAGGCACGAACGGCGTGCTGACGGTCGGCTTCATCACGATATTGCTGGTGTGCTTTGTCGGGTTTCTGATATACTGGATACTGTCAATTAAGTCGCGGGTGCTCCAGTTCGGCGTATTCCGGGCGATGGGCATGACGATGGGCGGGGTGCTTCGGCTCCTTGTGAACGAGCAGGCGCTGATCTCCGTCGTGGCCATAGCCTTGGGCGTCGGCGTCGGGCAGTTGGCCTCGCGGCTGTTCGTGCCGCTGATACAGATGTCCTATCTGGCTTCGGAGCAGCTCATCCCGTTTGTCATCGTCATCGAGCCGCAGGACTACGCCAGGCTTTTCACGGTGACAGGGCTGATGCTGGCGGCTGGGGTGACGGCGCTCGGTATGCTGATCTCGCGGATAAAGATCGCGCAGGCGCTGAAACTTGGAGAAGACTAGCGGACGGCGCACCTCATCAGGACGCGCTCCCTTGGCTTCAGCCCGGGCGCTGAAGCTGGGGGAAGACTAGCGGACGGCGCAACGCAGCGGCGAACGAAAATCCGTAGGGAACGGTCTTGACCGTTCCCTACAAAATCATTTTCAAAGCAATGACAGGAATGTTATAATAAAGTTGAATAGATGTATATAAGGACGGGTGTATCATGGACAAAAAGGAACTCGATTTTGCCGTGTTCTGCGTCGAGAGCGTCGCCGAACATTTGGCGCACAACGGCGCGGACGTTTACAGGCTACTGGCCGTTGACAGCCAGATTCTTGACGATTATATAATACCTTGTTACGAGGCGCTGCATACGCAGGGGAAAGAGTATATCGTAAACGACATTACGGAGTATATGAGGAAAGAGGAACTGATTAAGTGATGTTTCCAGTGAGACGAGGTGAGCACATGACCGCAAACCGTATATTGCTCCAGCACAAATACGCCAACGTTATTGCCGCTTTTGCCAAACGTCAGCATATCGGTTTAAGAGAGGCTATGGACGTATTCTATAAATCGTATACTTACCAGGACATGCGGGTTGGCGTTTCGGATATGCACTGCCGGAGCGACGAGTATCTTGCGGAGGAACTTACGCTGGAGAAAAATAATCAGACATAATCCAATGGGGGCGTATGAATGGGTGAACTTCTCAGGGCCGTGGGCGTAAGCCGCGGCTTCCCGGCCGCCGGGGAGACGTTCTGGGCCGTGAAGGGCGTGGACATGCTCGTGGAGGAGAAACAGCTCGTCATTTTGAAGGGGCGCTCCGGCTCCGGGAAGACCACGCTGCTGAACATATTGGGGGCGCTGGACGCTCCCACCGCGGGCGACGTGTTTTTCATGGGCAAAAGCCTGAACGCCTTGCCGAAGCGGGAGCGCGACTTCCTGCGCGGCCGGAGCATGGGCTTCGTGTTCCAGTCCGTGGCGCTGATCTCCATGATGACGGCGTACGAGAACGTGGAGTTCGGCCTGCGCGTGGCCGGCTTCGGGGCCAAAGAGCGCCGGGAGCGGGCGGAGGGCTGCCTGGGCCTCGTTGGGCTCTCCCAGCGCATGAGGCACTTGCCCAACGAGATGTCCGGCGGCGAGTGCCAGCGCGTGGCCATAGCCAGGGCCATAGCTCACCGTCCGCGCATCGTCTTCGCGGACGAGCCGACGGCGGAGCTGGACACGAATACGGGCCTGCAGGTCGTGAAGATATTCAAGGATCTGATTGAGAAAGAGGGGGTCACCGTCGTCATGACCACGCACGACCCGGGGCTGATGGAGATCGGTGACAGGGTTTATGAATTGGAGGATGGGGCGCTTGCGGGGGAGTTAAACAGGAGAGGCGGAAGATAAAAGGAAATACTATGTTTTTCCCGGGGAGGAAACGATTATGAATGAATACCCCGTAAGAAAGCATCACAGATTGAAAGAATATGATTACAGCCAAAGCGGTTATTATCACGTAACGATTTGCTCGTCGGACAATAAACCGATATTGTCTACATATTTATGATGAGATTATCCGAAATGAAGAAGCATATTGTAATATTTAGCGATATATTGACGCAAACCCGAAAAATGGAAAGAAGATAAGTATTTCGCGGAATAATACGAATTTCAGGTTGTTCGGGATTCGTAAAGCGACGCCTGACAGGACGGTGACCAGCATCATGGACGAACCATACGGGCGGCAAAACGCCGCCCCTACTCCCCCCGCCGACGTTATCTCCTGCGAGAACCTGGTCAAGATATACAAGACCAAGGACCTGGAAGTCCTGGCCCTCCAGGGCCTCGACCTCCAGATCAAATACGGCGAGATGATGGCCATCATAGGCAACAGCGGGAGCGGCAAGTCCACGCTGCTGAACATGATCGGCGGGCTCGACAGGCCGTCCGCGGGGCGGCTGTACGTGGACGGGAAGGACCTGTTCAAGCTCGGCGAGAGGGAACTTGTGGAATACAAGCGCGCGACCGTCGGCTTCGTGTGGCAGAACAACGCGCGAAACCTGATCCCCTACCTGACGGCGATCGAGAACGTCATGCTCCCGATGGACTTCCGCGGCGGGATGAAGCAGCGGGCGAAAAGGGAGAAGGCGGCGAGGCTGCTGGCGCTGACGGGCGTCGGCGGCAAGGCGGGAAGCAGGCTCGGTCAGCTCTCCGGCGGCGAGCAGCAGCGCGTTGCAATCGCGCTGGCCTTGGCCAACGACCCGAAGGTGCTTTTGGCCGACGAGCCGACCGGCGCGGTGGACGTCAGGACGACGGGCCTGATCCTGGACGTGCTGAGGGGCGTCAACAAGGAGCTGGGCACGACGGTCGTGATAGTCACGCACGACAGGCAGCTCGCGACGAAGGTGAACCGCGTGGTCGCCATCCGCGACGGCAAGACCTCCAGCGAGAGCATCATGAGGCAGAGCTACAAAGACGCCCTGGCGCGCGTGGAGGGCTTCGCTGGCGCCGCCGGAACGGCGCAGGAAAAAGACACCCACGAGGAGTTCGCCGTGCTGGACCGAGCCGGGCGCGTGCAGGTGCCGCGGGAGTATCTCGAGAAGATGGGCGTCGGCGGGAACAGGATAAAAATGGAGTTCGCGGACGGGAAGGTCGTCATGAGCGCGGCGCGCCTAGCGGAGCCGGAGGACGCGCCGGCGGTTCCCGCGGGAAGACCATGGTAGGGGTTAGTTGGAAATAAGGTTGAATTATCAAATAGAATCTAAATCACTGGAGGCTTTGAAATGGATTACAGGCAGCTGGCCCTGGAAAAACACCTGGAATGGCGCGGCAAGCTGGAGATACTCTGCCGGGCGTCCGTCGGGACGAAGGAGGAGCTTTCCGTCGCCTATACCCCCGGCGTGGCGCAGCCGTGCCTGGAGATAGAGAAGGATATATCCAGGTCATACGATTACACCCGCCGCTGGAACACAGTGGCCGTCATAACCGACGGGACCGCCGTCCTGGGCCTCGGCGACATAGGCCCGGAGGCCGGGATGCCCGTCATGGAGGGCAAGTGCGTCCTGTTCAAGAGCTTCGGCGGCGTCGACGCGTACCCGCTTTGCGTGCGCACGAAGGACCCGGACGAGTTTGTAAAAGCCGTCAGCCTCATGGCCGGGAGCTGGGGCGGCATAAACCTGGAGGACATCTCAGCGCCGCGCTGCTTCGAGATCGAGCGGAAGCTCAAGGCCGCCTGCGACATACCGATTTTTCACGATGACCAGCACGGGACCGCCGTCGTCACGCTGGCGGGCCTCGCGAACGCCATGAAAATCGTCGGCAAGAAGCCCGGGGAGGTCAAAGTGGTTATGTCGGGCGCGGGCGCGGCCGGGGTGGCCGTGACGAAGCTGCTTCTCAGCGCGGGATACGCGGACGTGACTCTCTGCAACCGCAAGGGCGCGATAACCGGAGACGTTGTCTACGGCGCGCCGCATCTGGACGAGCTCGCGCGGATCACGAACCCGCGGCGGATAAGCGGCTCCCTGGCCGACTGTATGAAAGGCGCGGACGTGTTCATCGGCGTTTCCGGGCCGGGCATAGTGACCGGGGAAATGGTAAAATCCATGTCGCGCGACCCGATCATCTTCGCGATGGCGAACCCCGACCCGGAGATCACCCCCGACGCCGCCAGGCAGGCCGGCGCGCGGATCGTGGCCACGGGCCGGTCTGACTACCCGAACCAGATCAACAACGTGCTGGCCTTCCCGGGCATATTCCGGGGCGCGCTGGACGCGCGGGCTTCCGATATAAACGACGAGATGAAAATGGCCGCCTCCTGGGCGCTGGCAGGGCTGATAAGCGACGGGGATCTGAGAGAGGACTATATAATCCCGTCGCCGTTCGACGGGAGGGTCTGCGCGCGCATGGCCGAGGCCGTGGCGAAGGCGGCCAGGGAAAGCGGGGCGGCGAGGATAGGATGATTTGAAGAAATACTCATGCAACCGCGCCCAGGGCTATAGAATATAGAGACCGCCGCAAGGTCTATACCGGATGCTGAATACATTTACCGACGACGTGGGATGTTTTCGCACTCCGGTATGATTCCCGAGGAAGCGGGTGTTCCTATGTCCCCGGCGCGGATACGCCTTTACACCGTGTATAACATTTTCCTGCTGGTTTTGACCGCGTCTGTCTGCCGCGCGGTTTTGGCGCGCCCGGACGCGCCCGTGGGCTATCTCAAAGCCGGTTTCGGCTGCTCGGATGTGTACTACACCCGGCAGGACGCCGGCTACGTCCCCACTATCGAACGGATGACAGACCTCTACTACCCGCTTCTGCGCGAGGATTTCGGGGTTGCGGAGGACGTTAGGGCGAAGCTCGTGATCTGCCGGGACGCCCCGGCTTTTCCCGGCGGGCCGGACAAGTCCGGCGGGACGCCGATCGGCGCGTGCCGCGGCGGGACCGTCTACATCGTTTCGCCGTCGCTTTGGCTGCAAAACGCCGACGACGCGAAGGCCAAGGACGTCTTCATGTCCAAGGGCCCGCTTGTCCACGAGCTGGCGCACTTCCTCACCGGCGTCAAATCTGGCGGCAAATGCGCCGCATGGGTCGCGGAGGGCGTCGCGCTCTACTACGAGTACAAATACACCGGCAGCGAGTGGCGGCCGGACCTGGCGGGGCGTACGGGTGTGTCCCTGGCGGAGCTTGAGGACGGCTTCGGCGGCCTGGACGCCGGCGCGGCCTACAGGAAGGCGTTCGAGGTGATCCTGGCGATAGTGGAGGCGCACGGGGAGGCGGCGCTGCAAAGGGCGATCGGGCGGTAGGCGGGCAACGAACAGGCGGAGCCGACGGCAAGGGCGAATGCGCAAAGATTTGCGAAGATTTGGGACGCGGATTTTGCGGATGAAAACGGATGAACGCGGATTAATGTTTAAGCGCTAAAACAAGCGTTACCCGCCTATATGGGTGTTGGATTATGCCGGAGTGCGAAAACATTTACCGACGACGTCGACAGAGGAGGTTAATGTTTTCGCGCTCCGGTATAACATTTATCCGCGCTTATCCGTTCTGTCCGTTTAATCCGCGCCGCGAATCTTTGTTTTTGATTTATGGTATAATACCGGTATAAACAGCATAGGAGGGTCCGCATGTTCAAAGCCTACCTGGTCCCGCATCCGCCTTTGATAGTCCCGGGCGTCGGCTCGGGAGACGAGATCCAGGACACGCGCCGGGCTTTCGGGCAAATCGCGGCGGAGGCCGCGGAGTACGCGCCCGACGCCGTCGTGATAGTCACGCCGCATAACGTGTCCTACGCGGACTATTTCCACATATCTCCGGGCAAGTCGGCCAAAGGGGATTTCGGGGCGTTCCGCGCGGGCAATGTGAAGATTAGCGCGCTCTATGACGAGGAGCTCGCCCGCCGCATAGCGGAGGAGGCCGGGGAAGCCGGCATTCCTGCCGGGCCGCTCGGCGAAAAAAACCCGGCCTTGGATCACGGCGTGATGGTGCCCCTCTATTTTCTGCGCTCGCCGGTGATCGTCCGGATTTCGCTCTCCGGCCTGCCGCCGATGGAGCACTACCGCTTCGGCATGTGCGTACGCCGCGCCGCGGAGAGCCTTTCGAGACGGATTTTGCTTATAGCCAGCGGCGACATGTCGCATAAGCTGAATGCCGACGGCCCTTACGGCTTCGCCAAAGAGGGCCCGGCCTTCGACGCCTTCGCCAGGGAGTGCGCGGAGACCGCGGATTTCCGAAGGCTTCTCGCCGCCGACCCCGACATGTGCGAAAACGCGGGGGAATGCGGCCTGCGGAGCTTCGTCATTCTGGCGGGCGCGATGGACGGGCTGAAAACGGAGAGCCGCGTTTTGTCCTACGAGGGGCCGTTCGGCGTGGGCTATCTGACGGCGGCGTTCACCGGGGAAAAAGAGGCTCCGAGCCTTCTCGCGAGGCTCTGGGCGGACAGGCGCGACGCCATGGAGTCCGTCAGGGAGAAGGAGGACGCCTATGTCAGGCTGGCCAGGCAAAACGCGGAGCACTTCGTGAAGACAGGGCGAAGCATAGCCGTGCCAAAGGGCCTGCCGCCGGACATGACGGACAGGCAAGCAGGAGTGTTCGTCTCGATCAAGAAAAGCGGCGCGCTCAGGGGGTGCATCGGCACCATAGCGCCGACATGCGGGAATATCGCCGAAGAGATACTGGCGAACAGCGTGTCCGCCGCCGCCAAGGACCCCCGCTTCGACCCGATAACGCCCGGCGAGCTGGACGAGCTGACCTACAGCGTGGACGTGCTGTCGCCGCCGGAGCCCGCCGAAGGCCCGGAGACGCTGGACGCCGCGAGGTACGGCGTAATTGTTTCCAGCGGGCGCAAGCGCGGCCTGCTCCTGCCTAACCTGGCGGGGGTGGACACGGTCGCGGAGCAGATCGCGATCGCGAGGCGAAAAGGCGGGATAGGGGAGAGGGAGCCGTATACGCTGGAGCGGTTCGAGGTGGTAAGGCACGGGGGCTAGATGCTGGAAACTAGAAACTGGAAACTGGAAACTAGAAACTAGGAACTTGAAACTAGGAACTAGAAACTAGAAACTGGATACCAGAAACTGGAAGCTGGAAGCTGGATACTAGTAAAGCATATCAAAAATAGTTGGGCAATTTGTCATCCTGAGCGAAGAGAAGGATCTAAGATTCTTCGGCTTCGCCTCAGAATGACAATGTATAGTTAATTTTGGGATGATATACTGGAAACTGGATACTGGAAAGATTCACGCGTGGGGTGTTGATTTTACGGGGGCCGGAAAGGCGGGAGCGGATGGCGGAGCCTTCGGATAAGGCGCACGCCGGGATGAAACAGGCTCGGTTTTATGAAAAAGACGGAGACCGGCTCCGCTGCAGGCTCTGCCCGCATCTCTGCGCGGTGGGGCCGGGCGGGACGGGCCTTTGCGGCGTCCGGCGCAATGCGGGCGGCGTCCTCTATGCCGAAAGCTACGGACGGTTCACGAGCCTGGCCCTCGACCCCGTGGAGAAGAAGCCGCTCCGCCGCTTTCATCCGGGCCGGCGCATACTGTCCGCCGGCGGTTACGGCTGCAACATGAGGTGCCCGTACTGCCAGAACAGCGATATTTCTCAGCAAATTCCGGACGATAGTCAGGACGGACGGACGGAGACGGAGTATATCCCGCCAGAAAAAATGCTGGCGCTCGCCCTCGCGATTGAGGGCAACCTGGGCGTCGCCTTTACCTACAACGAGCCGCTCATCGCTGTGGAATATTTGCTGGACACGGCCCCGCTACTGAAAGAAAACGGCCTCGCGTCGGTTCTGGTCACGAACGGCCTGGTTAATCCCGGGCCGCTTGAAGAGCTGCTGCCGTATATCGACGCCATGAACATCGACATAAAGGGCTTCACCCCCGCTTTTTACGGAAAACTCGGCGGCGACCTGGAGACTGTAAAGGAGACGGTGCGGCTTTGCGCCGCGCGCTGCCACGTGGAGGTGACGACATTGGTGATCCCGGGCGAAAACGACGGCGACGGGGAGATGGAAGCCCTGTGCGGCTGGCTGGCGTCGGTTTCGCCGGAGCTGCCGCTGCATCTGTCCCGGTTTTTCCCGCGCTGGCGCATGACGGAGCGCGAGCCGACCCCGGTAAATACGCTCAGGCGGCTCGAGGGGATCGCGAAGGAGAGACTGAGGCATGTTTATGTGGGGAATGTGTGAACGGAGCAAGGGATCACGGCGTGCCTCTGGCTTGCCGCCCGTCTATGTATAGGCTGTAGCGCCGCGTTTTGAACCGCAGCACGCAAAACTTAGGGTCTTCCGGGCCGCTGTAGTACACCTCCATCCACTCGCGCCACATCTCCTTCTTGATGGCCGGGTCGTCGGTTATCACATCAATGTCCCCAACCAAAGTGACGTTGCATTCCGGGCGGACAGAGTTGAAGCAGACGCTGGCGCGGCCGCATTTCCTGGCGCGCTTGGCCCAATTGCTTTCGATGTTGTTGCCGAAGTAGATATACTCGACGCCCTCCGTTTTTGAGGGGGTAATTGAGGCCGCGGTCGGATAGCCGTCGCCGTCGATCAGCGCAAGAACACAGCACCCCGTAATAGCCGCCGACGCAAATTCCGCCGCCTTGGCGATGAGCTCGTCGTTCAATTTTATAGGCCCCCCATAATAAACTTCAATGACTATACCGGAGCGCGAAAACATTAACCTCCTCTGTCGACGTCGTCGGTAAATGTTTCCGCACTCCGGTATATCCAGCGCGCCGGTGATGGCTGTCATCACGAGGGCACTCTTTGCCCGAAGGATCTTCCTCGGTTTCCCGTTATTCCGCCCGCCCTTCCAGCGGATCGCTCACCTCGCCGCATGCGTAGGCCGTCTCAGGGTCGATATCTATGCACTCATATTCGTTCATATTCCCTCCGATATCCCACGCCACGGTATCATGACTCTGTTCAATTTTGAAGTTTAATGGCTATCCTTTTCCCGCCGCGGCGCAAAACGCGGCGAAAACCTCGTCTGAAACCGCCGCCGGTATCTCGCAGCCGGCGCTCAGCATGTACTTTTTACCTTTGGCCAGTCGAACAAGGTTCCGCGCCTTTTCACAGACCTCCTCCGGCGCTTTCGCCTGCAAAATATCCCCCACAGGGTCAAGGTTACCCTTGAAAGCCTTCCCGGCCTTGCCATAAAGCTCCGCGGCATAGCCAAAATCCACCAAATGATCCACATTGTATAGATCGGCGCCGCAGTCGATCATGTCGTTTATTAGTTTGGCTGTATTTCCGCAGATATGCAGCTTGACGAATGAATTTCGCCCGTGTATGGCGTCTGTGACACGTTTCTCATACGGCAAAACAAATTCCCGGTATAGCTCCGGGGACACCAGCGAGGCCGCCGCGTCGCCCGCGCCTGTCATCGCCGCTCCCGCATCGAGCTGGATCAGCGCGAAATCGGTCACGATCCCGGTCAGAAAATCCAGAATATCGTGGGCAAGGCCAGGCTCGTCGTATAGCATCATCAAAAAATCCTGCACCCCGCAGACAGAGCATGCCTCGGCGAAAGGCATGTCCACCCAGCCCAGCACCATATGGCTGTGCCCGGCCGACCTTGCCATCTCCGCCACTCCTTTGGCCCTGTCGTACATTCTGCCTGTTTTATCATTCGCGTCCGGGCGCTTATTCTTTGCGCGTTCGAAATCCGCCCGGCTCTTTATCAGCGGCCTTGCGGAATACGGCGGCTTGTTGTCAGGGAAAACCATTTCCGCGCCCAGATCCGCCGTTATCCGGAAGGCGTCGGTGCAGGCGGTTATGGCGTCGATTTTGAACATGTCCAGCATTTTTAGCTGGGACTGGGCCATGACGCCGCCGTCGCTTGCGAATTGCCTGTAATTCGCGCCGAACCTGGACGAAGCGAACTCCATAAGCAGCGGGAATACGGGAACCCTGTCGGGCGTTTTGCCCTGTATAACGCTCATAAAGCGTTCTTTTGAGGTCATTGGATTTCCTCCGTCCTGACCCGACTCTGTGGTCATCCAAGCATATTATCATCGGCAGGAATTGTCAACCGCTGAACTGTTGACACGACAGCGGATACAAGATATATTTATTCAGATGAAAACGTTTTCATTAAACATTCGGAGCGTGAGCGTATGGGGCAGGATTTGAGAAAAGAAACGATGAAGGCCGTAATTGTTCCGTCACCCGGAATATTGGAGGTAAGCGAAGTGCCGATGGCGCCAAAGCCCGGCAAAGGCGAAGTGATGATCAAGATGAAAGCCGGCGGCATTTGCGGTTCGGACGTGCATGTGTATCACGGGCGTTCCGCTTTCGCGACATATCCGCGTATCCTCGGGCATGAGATCGCCGGAGAGGTCGTCGAGTCAGGCGAGGGCGCGGACACGCTCGCGGCGGGAGCGCATGTCGTGATCGATCCGGTAACATCGTGCGGAGAGTGCTATGCCTGCCGCATCGGCCGGCACAATGTCTGCCGCAGCGTAAAAGTGCTGGCGGCGCACGTGGACGGAGGCTTCCGCCAATACATGACCGTATCCGTTAAAAACGCGCACGTGATTTCGAAGGACATCCCTTGGGATTTAGCCTGTACGGCCGAGCCGTATTCAATCGCCGCCGAGGCGACGGACCGCGGAAGCCTCACGGCTGACGACCGCGCGCTGATATGCGGAGCGGGCCCGATTGGCATCGTGATTTTGCAGGCCGCGAAAATGATCGGCGCGAAAGTGATGGTGCTTGACAACGTGGGCGCGCGTCTCGAAAAAGCAAAGCAGATCGGCGCGGACGAGATTGTGGATTCCGCGAAAGAGGATGTGACGAGGCGCGTGATGGACTGGACGGGGGGCGAGGGCGCCAGCGTGATCTTTGAGGCGACCGGCAATATCGGAATAATGGAATCCTGCGTTTCCGCCTGGCCGTCGCAGGCGGGGCGCGTTGTGGTTTTGGGATTCCCCAACGCGCCGATGAGCGTTGTTCCGCTGGACATCATGCGGCGTGAGCTGGACATTCGCGGTTCGAGGCTCAACCGCGACAAGTTCCCCGAAGTTGTCGCCTGGCTTGAAAAAGGTTTGGTGCATCCGGCGCAAATGATAACGCATCGCTTCCCGTTTGAAAAAGCGCGGGAGGCGATGGATCAAATCGCGAAAGATCCTGTGAATACGATGAAAGTAATTTTGGAGTTTGAGTAATCCGACAGTAATGATTTTGCAGTAGGGAATGGTCTTGACCATTCCGTCATTCCGGGGATTTTGCGGTAGGGAATGGTCTTGACCATTCCGTCATTCCGGGGATTTTGCAGTAGGGAATGGTCTTGACCATTCCGTCATTCCGGGGATTTTACAGTAGGGAATGGTCTTGACCATTCCGTCATTCCGGGCCGGATAGAGCGGAACGGTCAAGACCGTTTCCCTACATTGCGCGGAATGGTCAAGACCGTTCCCTACATTGCGCGGAACGGTCAAGACCGTTCAAAATTACGCGGAACGGTCAAGACCAATTGCGCGGAACGGTTATACCGGAGTGCGAAAACATTAGCCTCCTCTGTCACGTCGTTGGCAAATGTTTTCTGCATCCGGTATAGCCTGCAAATTTTCGTTCACCGTGGCGTATGCGCCGTATACGTTGAGCATCCGGTATAGCCTGCAAATTTTCGTTCACCGTGGCGTATGCGCCGTATACGTTGAAATTCTGAGCAAAGCGAGGAATCTTATATTTTATTTTTCTATTCCTCTTTTTCGTTCACAAACCATCTCTGGGCCGCGCGCCCGATCATATCCCTGAGCGTGGCTTTCTCCACGCCGCTCTGGGCTATCAGGTCGCTGCGGCCGACCTCCGCGTTTTCGTGGTAGTATATGACCTCGCCGACCTTCGCGCCGGCCTTGACCGGGGCGTACACGGCTTCGGCCAGTCTCACGTCCTTTTTTAGCTCCGTGGACTTGCCCTTCGTGACCAAAGCGGCCACGCGGGCTTTGACGACCGCGTTTACTTCCTCCTCGCCGCCTTTTTGCACGCTGACGCGGCCGAGCACTGTCCCGGCAGGGTCGCCTGGCACCAAGGCGTAGTTGGCGAAGCCGTAGTCCATCATCTTTATCGCCTCGCCGAAGCGGGTTCCCGGGTCCGGCGCGCCCAGGATCACGGCGATGAGCTGGAGGCCGTTGCGCTCCGCCGTGGCGGAGATGCAGAAGAGGGCCTCGTTCGTGGAGCCGGTTTTAAGGCCGGTCGCCGCCGGGTAGGATTTTATCAGCTTGTTGGTGTTGGTCAGGCCGAAGTCCTCCTCGCCCCTGGAGGTCTTGTGAGTTATTTTGTCCATCCATATTTTGGTATACTTGAACACCTCGGGGTACTTGGTTATCAGCTCCCTGGACATCAAGGCTATGTCGTAGGCGGACGTCAGGTGCCCCGCCGTGGGCAGTCCGCAGGCGTTCGCGAAGCGCGTGTCCGCCATGCCAAGCTCCGCGGCCCTCGAGTTCATCATCGTGACGAAGCCGTCCTCGCTCCCGGCGATGTATTCGGCCATGGCCACGGCCGCGTCGTTGGCCGAGGCTATGACGACGGACTTGACGAGGTCGGTCACGCTTTGCTGCTCCATCGGCGCGAGGTAGACCTGCGAGCCGCCCATCGACGCGGCATGCTCGCTGACGGTGACCATGTCGTTCCAGCTGATCTTGTCCTGCGCCAGAGCCTCGTATATAAGGAGGATCGTCATGACCTTCGTGACGCTGGCGGGTGGCAGCTTGGCGTGGGCGTTGTGTTCCAGGAGCACCTTGCCCGTCACGGGCTCCATAAGCAGCGAGGCCTTGGCGTTGACCTCCATCTTCGGGAGCTCGTCGGCGGAGGCGGAGGCCGGGAAGGCGACGAACGCCGACAGGCATATCAAAGCGGATAAAATGAGGGAAACAATTTTTTTCAGAGACATCAAAAGTCCTCCCGTATAACGATATATTTCGCTAATAGGTTGGACTTTTTTAGATAATTTATGCGGCAAATGGTATTTTTGTAATTATACTGTCTAATAGGCCGCCGTCCAGTGTTCGCCGGAACTGTCCCTGATATAGTCGTGGCCGACCGAGGCTTCCATGATATGATAATACGCCCAGTGCGCGCTTGTCAGGTCGCCGTAGTCCTTTGGCAAAGAGCTCTTGTTGGCGCTGAGGTAATCGCCGTCCGCGGCGCGCTTCAGCATCTTGTTCACCAACGTGACAACTTCCGCCCGGGTGATGTTCGCCTCCGGCTTGAACGTCCCGTCCGGATAGCCGAGTATCCAGCCTTTTGCCGCGGCGGAATTGATATACTTAACGGCCCAGTGGCTGTTCGGCACGTCGGAGAAAACGTTTTTGCCGGTGAGCGTCAGGTTGTCAAAATGCGCGGCCAGCGTCGCGAACTCCGCCCGGGTCACAAAGTCGGCCGGCCGGAAATTTCCGTCGCGGCAATAGTCCGCGAGCACGCCCAGCCGCCGCATGTAACACACCTGGTTCGCGTACCAGGCGCTGAGGTCTACGTCGGGGTAATAATTATCCCTGTAGTCCACGGACATGTTTATGCTGTTCGACAGCAGCCTGGAGAACATCACGACCGCTTCCGCCCTGGTCATATTCCGGGAAGGCCCGAACGTGCCCTCCGGATACCCCACCATGTAGGCGAAGTGATCCTCCTTGTTCAGCGCGGGGATTGCGCTGTCCGTAAAAGTGACCTGCTGATAAGGCTTGGGATTCTGCGTGTTGTAATCCGTAAAGACGCCGGTATCCGTCACCCGGATATAGTATTTCGCGTCAGAGGCGTTATAGCCTTCCGGCGCCTGTTTTTCGCTCAGGATATAATAGCCTGGCGCGGCGGTGAAAGTCGCGTACCCGTTTGCCGTGACCGCCTCCTGCGCCTTCGCTGACGCGCTTTGGGCATAATTGCCGTCCGGGACCAGCGCCAGCGCCGCGCCGGACAGAAGGTTACCGCTTTCGTCCGTTTTCCTGACGCTGAAGCTGTATTCGGGCTCTTTGGCCCGCACGTTGACGAAGGTCACCGTGTCATACGGCTGGATATAATTCGGGGAGATGTTGTAGCCCGTAAAGACGCCGCTTTCGGTGATCAGAATGTAGTATTTATCACTTGACGCGTCATAGCCGTCAGGCGGGTTTTTCTCATACAGGATATAGTAACCCGGCGGAGCGGTGAACGTCGAGAAGCCGTTCGCCGTGGTCTGTTCATAGGATTTGACCGTCGGGTCCTGAGAATAGCCGGCGTCCGGGACTAGCGCCAGTGTCGCGCCGGACAGGAGATTCCCGTTTTCGTCCGTTTTCCTGACCCGGAAGCCGTGCTCCGGCACGGTCACTTCGATCCTGGCGGGATCGGTGACGGTTTCTTTCGGAACGGACGCCCATTGTCCCTGATCATCGGTTACGGATTGCGCGTAGGCGATGACGGCGTAGTAATACTTTACCCCGGCCACGTCGGTCGCCGGCGTGAGCGTGGTCGTGTGCGAGATTTGCCTGCCGTATGCGACGGCGCTTCCCGACAATCCGTTCGTCCGGTCGGCGTTCGAGTTGTTGTAGCTCCAGTACCACCGTACCGATATGGGCGCCTCGCTGTCAAGGTGGCCCGTTCCCTCCAGTGGGTTATACTGAAACGTCGCCCTCAGCGGCGCGGCGGTTTCGTTGAGCCTATACGACGCGCCGGCGGGGTTTTCCGTCACCCGGAACGGATCGCCCGCCGCGTTTGTCACAACCGGCGCGGCCGCGAACAGGGCAAAGACCAGCGCCGCCGCCGACATGCCGGACATGCGTTTTATTATTCCTATTTTCATAAAGACCTCCAAGTTCCAGGCGTTTCCGGCAACCCAATACGAGTCATAGATAAGAACCTGTATTCGACCCCCGGAATGTCGGATTGGCGCGGCGATTTTTCGCCAGTCAAGGAAGCGGCGACGACGCGTACTCAAAGCAGTACGCTAGGAGCCGCTGACGCAGTATGGCGGAAAATCGACCGCCAAGACGGCGTTCCGGCGGGTCGAATACAGGTTCTAGAACTTCACAGGCGGTAAACGGCAGACTGTGAAGATTGTAATCAAGATTCGTATAAAAAGTAAACGGAATCTTCCGTGATGTTGTTATTTTGTATTGTTCTGTCGTATTCTATACTCTGACGCGGCAGTATCCGTCCAGAAACCGTCCAGAAAGATGCGGTCATAGAATTTTCAGCATTGTCAAATGCCTCCCCTGGGAATATTATCTTTATTCTTTTTCGCGCGTTTACCCGCAAGGTATAAAGCCGCCAGAAAGCCTATGAGAAAAACGTTCAAAACGATATACGGCGCGGGGTTGACGCTGACGACCGGGCCGTCGGACTCCGCGTTGTCGCTGAAGGGATAGTAAACGGAAACTATATATCCTAACCCTGCGTATTCAATGACCTCCCCGCCCGCTAATGTCAGCGTGAAGACCGGTTTTGTCCTCTTGGAGACGCAGAGCATATCGGCGGCGAATATCGCGAACCAAACGCACATGATAATCAAAATCGCACGAAAAAGTTTTTTGTGTTTCATAACAAGTCCCTCCCGGTGATTTTCATTGACCTAAGGAACTGTCCAGAAATAACATGCACATTTTTTTGAAACGACGAACGCTTCTACGGCGTTTCAAAAAAATATTTGATCAGTTTATTTCTGGACAGTT
>WQUN01000216.1 GCA_009782085.1 Bacillota bacterium | reverse complement strand
AAAACCTCTCATATACTTCAATAACCAAGCATTTCCCGCAATTTCGTCAACGCGGGAAAACGGAGAGGTTTTCATGCAAAACAACAAAAACGTCCTCAAGCTCGCCGGGGTCTACTCCACCGTCATCATCGGCGCGGGGTTCGCCTCCGGCCAGGAGCTGATGCGGTTCTTCGCGTCCTACGGCGCGCTCGGCGTCCTGGGCCTGCTGGCGTCAGGGGTGATATTCTCCGGCCTGGGCTGGGCCGTCCTGGACATCTGCCGCGTCAGAGGCGTCCGTTCCTACCAAAGCCTAACGGAGCTGATCTCCGGCGGGAACAGGACGCTCGGCCTGGTCATAGAGACGGCCGCCGTGTTCTTCATGTTCGTGATATTCTCGACGATGCTGGCCGCCGGCGGGGCCACGCTCCGGCAGAGCTTCGGCGTCCCGTTCTCCGCGGGGGCGGCCGCCGTCGCGGTCGTTACGTTCGCCGTGCTGTTGTTTGACGTGTCCGGCCTAGTCTCGCTGAACGCGAAGCTCGCGCCGGTGCTGGTTCTGGGCGGGGCGATCGTGTGCTTCCTGTCTGTCACGGACGGCGGGGCGCCGGCCTTCGGCGGCGGCGCGGGCGGCTCGCTTTTTCCGTACTGGCTCGTCTCGGCGGTGGTCTACTCGGCCTATAACATGATAACCGCCGTGTCCGTGCTCTCCGAGACGTCGGAGCTGGCCGGCACGCGGAAAGCCGCGAAGCGCGCCGGCATCCTCGGCGGCGCGGTTATGACCGTCCTGGGGCTGTGCCTGCTGGTCCCGCTGCTTTTGAACTACGCCGGGATCCTGCGCGTCGAGATACCCCTTCTGCACGTCGCCGGCAAATACGGCCAAGGGTTCGGGTATATGTACCTCGCCGTGCTGTTCTGCGCTATAATCACCGCGTCCGTCTCGAACGCCTTCGCCATAAAGCGCTGGCTGACCGCCTCGCTCGGGATAAAGCCGACAGCCGCCAACGCGGGGCTCGCGCTCTGCGGCTTCGGCCTGGCGCACGTGGGGTTCTCGGTGTTCGTCGGGAAGGTCTACCCGGTTTTCGGGGCGGTGGGGCTGGTCGAGATGGGGCTGGTGTTGAGGGAATGGAGAAAGAGCAGGAGAGAGGCGCGTTGTAGGGAACGGTCTTGACCGTTCCGCGTTTGGGGGGCCGTTCCGCGCGTTTTGGGCCCTTCCGCACTTTTGGGGGCCGTTCCGCGCTTTTCTGGCCATTCCGCACTTTTGGGGGCCGTTCCGCGCTTTCCTGGCCATTCGTGGCGGTGGAGTAAGAGGAGGAAAGAGGCGCGTTGTAGGGAACGGTCTTGACCGTTCCGCGCGTTTGGGCCGTTCCGCGCGTTTGGGCCGTTCCGCGCGTTTCTGGCCGTTCGTGGGGGTGGAGTAAGAACAGGAGAGAGGCGCGTTGTATGGAACGGTCTCGACCGTTCCGCGCGTTTCTGACCGTTCTGCGCGGTCGTTTTGCTTTACCGTGAGAGTACCCACGGAAACTATTTTGTCATTCTGAGCCGTAGGCGAAGAATCTTTATGCCGCACTGCGAATGAGTACCCGCGGAAACTACTCTGTCATTCTGAGGCGCAGCCGAAGAATCTTGCTTTTGACACGGAAGTGAAAGATCCTTCTCTTCGCTCAGGATGACAACGGAATGCGTCATTCGAGTTTCAGTGGAAGCTCAAGCCGTTTCTGGGGTCGGACAAAGTATTCGGCGCGCTGGAGATAAAAGCAACGTCCGAAGATATCGAAAACAGCTTATCCAAACTAAAATCTATCTGCGAGAGGTCCTGACCATGCTCTATCCGCTCCGTTTCCGCCCGATCTACAAGCAAATGCCCTGGGGCGGCTCGAAAATCGGCAGCCTGCCCGGGCGGAGCGTGCCCGAGCACACCGGCGAAAGCTGGGACATAACCTGCCGCCCGAAGGAGATGGGCGTCGTGGCCAACGGCGCTTACGCCGGGAGGCCGTTTCTCGGCGTGATAAACGCCGACAGGGAGGCCTGGCTCGGGACGAGGCTCGCCGGCGAAGGCGAATTCCCGCTTCTGGTCAAGCTAATCGACGCCGCCGACGACCTGTCGATCCAGGTGCACCCGGACGACGCCGGGGCGTTGCGGCTTTCCGGAGAGAAGTCCGGCAAGAACGAGATATGGTATATCATGGACGCGCCGCCGGACGCCTCTCTCGTCATCGGCCTGAAAGACGGCGTGACGAGGGCGGATTTTGCCGCGGCGCTGGACGCCGGGCGCGTAGAGGAACGCCTGTCGCGCCTGCCGGTCAAAAAGGGCGACGTGGTGATGATCCCCGCCGGGCTCGTCCACGCCGTGACCAAGGGCATAATGCTCGCGGAGATACAGCAGAACTGCGACATCACGTTCCGCGTCTACGACTACGGCAGGCCCGGCCTCGACGGCAGGCCGCGCGAGCTCCACACGGACAAGGCCCTGGAGGTCATCGACTTCGGCGGCAGGCTCGAACGGCGCGCGGTTCCGGGGCTGGTCGTTCCAAATACGAACTTGAATAGTGTTCGTATTTGGAACTGCTCGCCCATGCAGCCTGGGCTTAAGGCCGGGGACTGCGTCTATTACGCCGCGAACAGGTATTTCGCGCTCATTAAGCGCCTCGTGGGCAGGAAAACCGCCCTCGCCTCGAACCCGGAGCGCTTCACGGTCTATACCTGCGTCGGGGGATTCTGCGTGTTAAAGCATAACGAGATAAAGGTTCCGCTGACCGCGGGGGATTCGGCGTTCGTCCCGGCGGGCCTGGGCGAATACACGATAGCGGGCGGCCCGGCCGCTCTTCTGGAGAGCTTCGTCCCCGACGCGGAGGCGGATTTTTTCGCGCCGCTGCGGGAGAGCGGGTACACGGAGGAGGAGATCGCGAAGAATTGCGCGGTGATGTGAGAAAGGGGGTTGCGGGGCGCGGGGCCTGCCGCAAGGTATAAACTGAGATTTGTACTGGAGGCTGGAACCCAGAACCTGGAACCTGGAAAACCCAAAATCTGTGGTATACCGGACTTTTGCTGTTTCCAGGCTCTAGGTTCCCGGTTCCAGAGTCCAGAATAAACCGCCGGTTGCAGCATTTCCAGATAAACGAACGGGCGGTCACTGACCGCCCCTGCATTATGTCGGTTGCCCGAATAAAAATCAGGCTTCTTCGGAAATTGATTTTTCGTTGTCAGCTGAGCGAAGCGAAGGGTCTTAAAAACAAGATTCTTCGCTTCGCTCAGAATGACAAGCGCCAATTTCCGAAGAAGTCTATTTAATCCGCGCAATCCGTTTTGATCCGCTAAATTCCACACGAGCGGCGTTGCCTCTCGCCACGGTGAACGAAATTCGGCATAATATGCTATGATTTGTCATTATTTTCGTTCAGTTTCATGGTATCCGCGTTGCCAATCTTTGTCTTTGTTTTTGTTCTTATTTATCCGCAGCGGTAAATCGCCGTCCTTCGATTATCCCCATCAATTCCCCCGTTATCTCCTCCGCCGCCCTCATCCCCCCGTTTGTCCCGCATTTT
>WQUN01000215.1 GCA_009782085.1 Bacillota bacterium | reverse complement strand
GAAACTGCTCTGTCATTCTGAGGCGCAGCCGAAGAATCTTGCCTTTGACACGGAGGCGACAGATCCTTCGCTTCGCTCAGGATGACAACGGAACGCGGCATTCAGTTTTCCGCGGAAACATAAACTCGGAGGGGGGTGTCGGCTGTGCCGGAAGCATCCGAACCGTCGGTTTGCGAAAAGCTCTACGCGAGGCTGGAAGAACGCGTCCTGGCCTACCATCCCTCCCAGGACATGACCCTGATAAGGGCCGCCTACGACCTGGCCGTGCGGGCCCACGGCGGCCAGCTCCGGGAATCCGGCGAGCCGTATATCGTGCACCCGCTGTCCACGGCGCTGATCCTGGCGGAGCTCGAGCTGGACATGGAGTCCGTCGTGGCGGGGATGCTGCACGACGTGATCGAGGACACGCCCTATACCTACGCGGACATATCGCGCCTCTTCGGCGAGGAGATCGCCCAGCTCGTGGACGGGGTCACGAAGCTCGACAAGATCCCCTATATCTCCAAGGAGCAGGAAAAAGCCGGGAATTACCGCAAAATGTTCCTGGCTATGGCCAAGGACATCCGCGTCATAATAATTAAAATAGCCGACAGGATACACAACCTGCGCACCCTGAAGTACCGTTCGCCCGAGAAGCAGCGCGAGGTCGCCCAGGAGACGATGGACATATACGCCCCCCTGGCGCACAGGCTGGGCATAGCCCAGCTCCGCTACGAGCTGGAGGATCTCGCGTTCAAATACCTGAACCCGGAGGCGTATTTCGAGCTGGCGGAGAAAATCAACTCCAAGCTCTCCGAGCGCCAGGCCTTTGTGGACAAAATCGTGAGCGAGATAAAGGACAGACTTTCCGCCGAGAACATCGCCTGCACAGTGGAGGGCCGCCCGAAGCACTTTTTCAGCATATACAAGAAGATGGTCGGCCAGGAAAAGACTTTGGATCAGATTTACGACCTGTTCGCCGTCCGCGTGATCGTGGACCTGCTAAGGGACTGCTACGAGGTCCTGGGCGTCGTCCACGAGATGTATAAGCCCGTGCCGGGCAGGTTCAAGGACTATATCGGAATGCCCAAATCCAACAACTACCAGTCTTTGCACACGACGCTCATCTACCCCGGCGAGGGTCCCTTCGAGGTGCAGATAAGGACCTGGGAGATGCACAGGACGGCGGCCTACGGCATAGCCGCCCACTGGAAGTACAAGGAGGGCGCCGGCGGCGTCTCCGAAGACCGCGAGGAGGCCAAGCTGAGCTGGCTTCGGGAAATTCTGGAGTGGCAGAGGGATCTGTCGGACAAGGACTATCTCGACGCCATAAAGAGCGACCTGGACGTGTTCCGCAACCACGTCTACTGCTTCTCCCCCAAGGGCGACGTGATCTCCCTCATCAACGGCTCCACGCCCATCGACTTCGCCTACGCCATCCACTCCGCCGTCGGGAACCGCATGGTCGGCGCGCGGGTGAACGGCAGGATCGTGACCATCGACTACATCCTCCAAACCGGCGACAGCGTCGAGATACTCACCAGCCAGAACTCCGCCGGGCCCGGGCGCGACTGGCTGAAGCTCGTGAAATCCAGCCAGGCCAGGAACAAGATCAACCAGTGGTTCAAACAGGAGAACAAGGAAGAGAATATACTGAAGGGCAAGGAGCTGCTCGAGAGGGAGGCGAAGCGCAGGAACCTTCAGATAAACGCGCTGCTCGCGGACGGCCGCGAGGAGCTGATCCTCTCGCGGTACAACTTCCCCGACTGGGACACCCTCTGCTCCGCCATAGGCTACGGCGGGCTGAGGGAGAGCCAGGTCGTCAACCGCCTCGAGGACGAATACCTGGCGAAGGTCAAAGAGGCGGAAGTCCCGGAGATCGTCATAGACACCTCCGACACGGCCGCCAAAAACCGCAAGAAAAAGAGCGGCATCTCCGTTACGGGCGTCGGCGATATAAACGTGCGCTTCTCCAAGTGCTGCACGCCGGTGCCGGGCGACGAGATCGTCGGCTTCGTGACCAGGGGGCGCGGCGTCTCGATCCACAGGACGGACTGCGTGAACATCCTCAGCCTGGACGAGACGGACAGGCGGCGCCTTATCGAGGCCGAATGGCAGCTCCCCGAAAAGGGCGCCGACGGGATACACTATCAGGTGGAGCTCCGGCTCATCTGCGACGACAGCATCGGCCTGTGGGCGGACGTCTCCCGGGTCATCACGGACAACAAGATCGTGGTCAAGAGTATGCACACGAAGCTCGCCAACAGGGAGACCATCGTGAACATCCGCATAGAGATAACCAGCCGCGAGCAGCTCGACCACATATGCGAGAAGCTGCTGAAACTGAGCTGCGTGCACGAGATCGAGAGGGTGACGACGTAGGAGGAAATCAAATGAAAGAAATACAACTGTGGAAACCCGTGCATTTCAACGAACAGACCTGGGGACGGGCGGATACTACCGCGTTCGACCGTATCGCACCGTCGTGGGTGGAGTATAGAAAAAAGTTGAGCGAAGATCAAGGTGAACTCACGGAATTCATGCAAAAACTGAAATATGACCACTCCATTGAAACCGGCATCATAGAGAAACTGTATGACATAAATGAAAACAGTATTCCCGGAATAACCGTTACATTGCTTGAACATGGGATAAACAGCAATTTTCTTCAGCACGGCGACACAGAAAACCCCGAAACCGCAATGACTTTGATCAGGGACCAGTATGAGGCCATTGATGGAATATTTAGCTATATAAAGAACGAGCGGCCTATTTCCACGAGTTTTATCAAAGAGCTCCACGCCGTTATCACACGCAGCCAAGAAACGACAGAGGCAGTTACAGAGTTCGGCGTAAAAGTGCGAGTTCCCTTGTTAAGAGGTGAGTATAAAAAACAAGACAATAATGTGCTGCGGCCCGACGGCACTGTAATAAGATACTGTCCGGTGTTTGAAGTAAGTATGGAGATGGGTGAGTTAATACGGATTTATGACAGCTTGCTTGCAGACAACGTGCATGTGATAATTAGGGCGGCTTTTTTTCACCATGCGCTGACAACCATTCACCCCTTTCAAGATGGAAACGGGAGGGTTGTGCGCATGTTGACCAGCCTAATACTCGTTCGGGACGGGTATTTCCCTTTTTCGGTGAAACCTGTCGAAAGAAGCGGATATTTAGACGCATTGGAAAAGGCTGACGTCGGTGTTGTACAGCCATTTGTGGACTTTATCGGCGCATGTCAGGTCAAGGCAATTAACTCCGCTCTCAACTTGAGGACAGGATACGCTTCATTGGACGCGGCGACTGACGCTTTGAAACAAAAAATGCTGGCGCCGGAAAAAGCGGAATGCCTAGAAATTGACAGGAGGCGGGGCATAATCAACGATGAAATAGATCGGCATATGCGCCGGATGCAGGAAGCACTATCCCAAAAGCTCCATGTTGATATAGATTACCAGACCGAAATGCCTGATAAGGAAACATTCTCAATGATGTATTTAATGGCTATTTACGCCAAACGATTTGGATATTTTATGAAGAAAGCAATGCCATTCCAGTGGTTCAGCTTTCGGTTGTCCTACAAGGGACAGCATTTTTCGATATTGCTGTTTACGCATTACAGCGGACAAACAGAGGATGTTATCGCAATCGGAGGCGTGCTTGAGGCGCAACTGAAAGGGGAAAACATACCAAAACCCGTTATAAGGTTTAATTTTGACGATAGAAGTGTTGGGATAAATATAACGCCGCTGGAAGTTTCGCCGCTCAATCTCTCTTTACTGACGGATATTAACGAGACGACAGAGCGCGACATCCTGTCTCATGTTGAGCGGCTGATTACAGTCGCCATAGCAGATATTGCAAGCGAAATATAGTAAGCGAAATATAGTAAGCGAGATCCTATAAAAGTAAATAAGGAGAATCACATGAAGATCAAAGTCTTTACCGACCCGGACATGGATCAGAACTGCTATCTTTGCGCGGACGAGGCGTCCTCCGAGGCCGTGCTGATAGACCCGGGGGGGGTCTACTACCAGCTGGCCGAGTATCTTCTGAAAAAGCCCTACAAAATCCAGAAGATACTCCTGACGCACGGGCATTTCGACCACATGATCAGCGCGGAGGCCGTGAAAGAGCTGACCGGCGCGGCGATCATGGCGTACAGCGGCGAGAGGGAGCTTCTGTCCGACGACGAGGACAACATCTCCGAGAACATCGGCCTGGACATCTCGATCGTCCCGGACGAGACGTTCGAGGACGGCGCGACGATAAACTTCGGCGGCGAAAGCCTCAAGGTGATCCACACGCCGGGCCATACCTCCGGCGGCGTGTGCTTCTACCACCCCGGCGGCGTCCTCTTTTCCGGGGACACGCTCTTCCGGGAGACCGTCGGCCGGGCCGACCTGCCGACGGGCAACCGGGAGACGCTGATCAGATCCGTCCGCGAGAAGCTGTTCAAACTGCCGGGGGAGACGGCCGTCTACCCCGGCCACGGCGAGCCCACGACCATCGCCCACGAGATCGCGGAGAACCGCTTCGCCAGCGACGAGGAAAACTGACGGTGTTCTGTCTTTTGAGGGGTCACGGGTTTGAGCACGAGATACAGACCATCGCCCAGATTTTTTACCCCAACGAGAGTTTCAGCCTGACGGACCGTATCCCCGGCGAGGGCGCCGCCGTGGAGAGCGCGGCGGAGCCGGACGCGCCGCGCGCGCCTTCCGGCGGGAACCGTCCGGGCGGGCGGGCGGTGGGCAGGCTGTATATCGACGGCGTGTTGAAAAGCGAAGTATCGGTCGAATGCGGCGTTCCGCGCGCGGAGCGCGGCCGGCCGTCCGCGGGCGAATACGGAGCGTCCCCGAGGGATAATGCTGAGGAAACAGCCGGCACGGATGTTGCGGGCGAATACGGAGCGCCTCCGCGGGAACCGGCGGCGGATGCGATTCCGTGTGATACCGGCGCTTCCGGCGTCCGCTCCCTCCGCCACGCGCTGATGACCGCCCTGTTCCTGGCCTGCAAGGAATACACCGGCCTGAGGACGCCGTGGGGCTCGCTGACCGGCATACGGCCGTCCAAGCTAGTCCGCCTGCTTTTGGAATCCGGCATGGACGAGGCCGGGGTTTTCGCGGAGCTTTCGGGGAGGTATTACACGGAACCGGAAAAGATACGGCTCTCCCTGGAAGTGGCCAAGGCCGAGCGAAAGATATTGGCTGACCAGACGCCCGGCGCGATGAGCCTCTATATCGGCATTCCGTTCTGCCCGTCCACCTGCCTCTACTGCTCCTTCGCGTCCTACCCGCTGGAGGCGGGCGGCCCGAAAAAGCGGCTCTACTGGGCGGAGGCGCGGCGGCTTTACCTGGAGGCGCTGTTTAAGGAACTGGACTATTTAAGCGGTTTTTTTACAGATCACCCCCTGGAAACGGTCTACATCGGCGGCGGCACGCCCACCGCCCTGGACGAGGCGGAGCTGGCCGCTTTGCTGGAGCGCGTCCGGCGCGTCTTCCCAAAGCCGCGGGAGTTTTCCGTCGAGGCGGGCAGGCCGGATTCGCTGAACAGGGAAAAACTCCGTATTCTGAAGCAATACGGGGCCGACCGCATCTCCGTCAACCCGCAGACCATGAACGACGCGACCCTGGAGCGCATCGGCAGGAGGCACACCGTCGCGGACGTCCGATGGGCTTTCGAACTGGCGCGGGAGGAAGGCCACGGCTTTATCAACGCCGACGTGATTTTGGGCCTCCCCGGGGAGGACGCCGCGGACGCGGAGCGGACGATGGCCGAACTCGCGAAACTCGCACCGGAGAGCGTGACCGTGCACACTTTGGCCGTCAAGCGCGCGTCCAGGCTGCGCGGGACCCTCGGCGAGCATCCCGCGGCGTCCGCCGGCGAGATGGAGAAAATGCTTTTGATCAGCCGGGAAGCCTGCGCCGGCATGGGCATGTCGCCGTACTACCTCTACCGGCAGAAGAACATGATCGGCAACTTCGAGAACGTGGGCTACTGCCTGCCCGGCCGCGAAGGCTTATACAACGTCTACATAATGGAGGAGACGCAGACCGTATGGGCGGCGGGGGCGGGCGCGGCGTCGAAGATACTGTATCCAAACGGGCTGATAAAAAGGGTTTTTAACGTGAAGAACCTGGAGGATTATATAAACAGGGTGGATGAGATGATAGAACGGAAACAAAAGATGTTGTATTTTATGGGGTGACTACGGCATGAAGCTCAATAATTCGACAATTATACCGGATGCAGAAAACATTTGCCGACGACGTGACAGAGGAGGCTAATGTTTTCGCGCGAATCCCTGCGCCTTACAAGCGAGAAGTATGGCTTATAGATTGGTAATTTCGCGTGAGTTCATTTGGCAACCTCAAAACCCCTTTTTGTCATTCTGAGCGAAGCGAAGAATCTTATGTTTTGCTGTTTAAGATCCTTCGCTTCGCTCAGGATGACAGTTAAGAGAGGTTGCCGTTTCTTTTTGTAAGGTATTTCATTAAAATTGTAAAGTATTTCATTAAAACCAAACGCGTTCCACCAAAGGAGGCCCCCCATGCTGACCCAACTCCCACGAGGCACCAAGGACATCTACGGCCCCGAGGCCGCCGCCTGGCGCGCCGTCGAGGACGTCATCCGCGGCATCTGCCGGGATTTCTGCCTGAAGGAGATCAGGACGCCCATCTTCGAGCATACGGAGCTGTTCACGCGCAGCGCCGGCGACGCCAGCGACGTCGTCCAGAAGGAGATGTACACCTTCACGGACAAAGGCGGGCGGAGCCTCTCGCTGCGGCCGGAGGGCACCGCCGGGGCGGCGCGGGCGTTCGTGGAGCACAACATGCGCTCGGACGGGCTCCCGGTCAAGCTGTTCTATATCGGCCCGAATTTCAGGTACGAAAAGCCCGCGGCGGGCCGCTGGCGGCAGCATCACCAGTTCGGCGCCGAGATATTCGGCGCCTGCGGCCCCGAGGCGGACGCGGAGGTCATTTCCGTGGCCTTCGAGCTTCTGAGGCGGCTGGGCGTCGCCGATCAGGCGGAGCTGCGCATAAACAGCCTCGGCGGGAAGGAATGCCGCGCGGCCTATAACGGGCGGCTCGACGCCTTTATCGTCGGGAACAAAAACTCGCTGTGCGAAACGTGCCGCGAGCGGGCCGTCAAGAACCCGCTCCGCGTCCTGGACTGCAAGGACGAGAAATGCCGCGCCTTGCTCAAGGCCGCGCCGGAACCGGCGGATTCCCTGGGTCCTGAGTGCCGCGGGCATTTCGAGGGGCTTTTGTCCTTGCTCGGGCTGATGAAGATAGATTTCACCGTGGACCCCAGGCTGGTCAGGGGTTTCGACTATTACACGCGGACGGTTTTCGAGTTTATCGACAAAAAAACCGGCCTGGCGCTCCCGGCCGGCGGGCGCTACGACGGGCTGATCGAGGAATGCGGCGGCGAGCCGGCGGGCGGCGTCGGCTTCGGCTCCGGCATGGAGCGGCTGATGATGGTCCTGGAGCGGGAGGGGAAACTGCCCGCGGCGGAGGCCGGGCCGCGCGTCTACGTCGGTTCCGTCGGCGAAAAGGGGTTCGCCCTGTCCAGGGAGGCGACGCTCGGCCTGCGAAGGGCCGGGATCCCGGCGGAGTGGGACATCATGGGGCGCAGCGTCAAGGCGCAGATGAAGCACGCGGACAAGCTCGGCGCGGAGTTTTCGCTGATCCTGGGCGACGACGAGGCCGAAAGCGGCAGGGCGGCCCTCAGGAACATGAGGACGGGGGAAAAAGAGGAAGTGGAAATAGACCGGCTGGCGGAAGCGATAGGCGGGAGGCCGTGCCAATCATGAAAACCGGGTTTGACAGCGCGCTGTACATGGAACGGCAGACGGAGCAGATCCTTCGGAGGATCGAGCTTTTCAGGGGGAAGCTGTACCTGGAGTTCGGCGGCAAGCTCTTCGACGACTACCACGCGGCCAGGGTCCTGCCCGGCTTCGACGTCAACGCCAAGGCGAAGCTGCTGGAACAGCTGAAGGACCGGGCGGAGATCATTATGTGCATCAACTCCCGCGACATTGAGAAAAAGCGCATCCGCGGCGACTACGGCATAACCTACGACCTCGACGCCATGCGCCTGATCGACAACCTCAGGCACATGGGCCTCACCGTCAGCGCTATCGTCCTGACTCAGTACGACGAGCAGCCCGCCGCCACCGCGTTCTGCAAGAAAATGCGCATCCTCGGGGAGAGCGTCTGCATCCACCGCGCGACGAAGGGCTACCCCACAGACGTCGCCACCATCGTGAGCCCGGAGGGCTACGGCGCGAACCCGTATATCGAGACGTCGCGTCCATTGGTCGTCGTCACGGCCCCGGGGGCCTACAGCGGCAAGCTCGCCACCTGCCTCTCCCAGGTCTACCACGAGCGCGTCCGGGGCGTCATGGCGGGCTACGCGAAGTTCGAGACGTTCCCGATATGGAACCTGCCGCTGAAGCACCCCGTCAACCTGGCCTACGAGGCGGCCACGGCCGACCTGGACGACGTGAACATGATCGACCCGTTCCACCTGGAGGCGTACTCCGTCACCACGGTCAACTACAACCGCGACATAGAGGTCTTTCCGGTGGTGAAGGCGATACTCTCCAAAATCACCGGCGGCGACGTCTACAAATCGCCGACGGACATGGGCGTCAACATGGCCGGCAAGTGCATCACGGACGACGCCGCCGTCCGGGAGGCGGCGAAACAGGAGATCATCCGCCGCTACTACCGCTGCGGGGCGGAGTGCAAGCAGGGGCGGATGGACGCGGGCGCGCTGAACAAGATAGAGATAATAATGAGCCAGCTCGAGATAAAGCCCGAGGACAGGCAGGTCGTCGCGCCGGCGCTCCGCAAGGAGGCCGAGAGGGGCGTCCCGGCCGTCTCTGTCAGGCTGCCCGACGGAACGATCGTCACGGGCAAGGCCGGCGACCTCATGAGCGCGCCCTCCGGGGCCGTGCTTAACGCCATAAAGGAGCTCTCCGGCATTTCGGACAACATCCGCCTCATCGCGCCCACCGTCATAGAGCCGATCATCCGGCTCAAACAGAACGCCCTCGGCCAGAACGCGAACAACTTGGCGCTGAACCTGGACGAGATACTGATCGCCCTGAGCATAAGCGCGGTCACGAACCCGATGGCCGAACTCGCCGTGGAGGCCCTGGAGGAGCTCCGCGGCTGCGAGGCGCATTCCACGTGCATTTTGCCGGAGGCCGACGAGTCCGTCATGCGGAAATTGCAGATAAACCTGACCAGCGAGCCGGTTTTCCCGATAAAGGATCTGTATTACAGGTAGTAACTCCATATTTTACCTTCGTAAAACCCCGCCAGGTTTCGAATAATAAAAACAGAAACCTCTATGAACAGGCGGGATAACATGAAATCGGCAATCCTAATCCTTTTCCTGCTGGCGGCGGTCATATCCGCCGCCGGGTGCGGGGCGAGCGGCCGGCGGGACGGCTTGAACCTGCAGAACCGCGCCAGGATGAGCGTGGAGAACGGAACCAGCCGCGTCTACCCGAGGACCGGCGACTACCGGACGAACGACGCGGCCAAAGAGC
>WQUN01000214.1 GCA_009782085.1 Bacillota bacterium | reverse complement strand
CGGCAAATTTTCGCGGGAAAATCGCAGGGGACGCCCATCCTTTTTTATCGTGTCCCGCGAAAATTTGCCGCGCCCCGCTGTGATCCTCCGGCCGGCAATCCGGCGCGATGACGCCCGAAAACATTTCCGGACCTCTTGAGCCGAGGTGGCTATGTTTCATAAATTCAAGATAAACGGTTTCCCCGTCGTCCTGGACGTCGGGAGCGGAGCGGTGCACGCGGTCGACGAGCTGACCTTCGAAATCCTGGAATACTACGGCTCACAGCCGAACGAGCGGATCGCGGACAAGCTTTCCGGCCGCCGCGGCCGGGAGGAAGTCCTGGAGGCCCTGTCGGAGCTGGACGCGCTAAAAGACCGGAAGATGCTCCTCGCGGAGGACGGCCATCTGGACGCCCTCGCGGAACTCTCCCGGCGGGAGCCTGTCGTAAAGGCCCTGTGCCTCAACGTGGCCCACGAGTGCAACCTCTCCTGCCGGTACTGCTTCGCTGGCGAGGGGGGCTACGGGGGCGAAAAGGGGCTTATGCCGCTCGGGGTCGGGAAAAAGGCCATCGACTTCCTCCTCATGAACTCGGGAAAGCGCCGGAACCTGGAGGTCGATTTTTTCGGCGGGGAGCCGACGCTGAACTTCGACGCCGTGAAGGGCATTGTCAAATACGCCCGCGAACGGGAGGCCGCTTTCGGCAAGAACATCCGCTTCACCCTGACGACGAACGGGCTGCTGCTGGACGACGAGATGATCTCGTATATAAACGGGAACATGAGCAACGTGGTGCTCTCCATAGACGGGCGCAAAAAGATAAACGACAAAATGCGGCCGGACAAGGCCGGGCGCGGCAGTTACGACAGGATCGTCCCGCTGTTCCAAAAGCTCGTGGCGGCCAGGGGCGGGCGCGATTACTACGTCCGTGGCACATTCACCAGAGAGAACCTGGATTTTTGCGCCGACGTCCTGCACCTGCGCGATCTGGGCTTCAGGCGGATCTCGATCGAGCCGGCGGTCTCGGAGCCGGGCGCTGAGTTCGCGCTCCGTGAGGAGGATCTCCCCGCAATATTTTCCGAATACGAGCGCCTCGCTGAGGAAATATTAACTAGCGAACGCGAAGGCCGGGGGTTCGGTTTCTTTCATTTCATGATCGACCTGACCGGTGGGCCGTGCCTCGCGAAGAGGCTCTCCGGCTGCGGGGCCGGAACGGAATACCTGGCCGTGACGCCGTCGGGCGACCTCTATCCATGCCACCAGTTCGTCGGCGTCGAAGGTTTCAGGCTCGGGAACCTGGACGACGGCGTGACGGATCTGCCTCTGCGAGAGAAGTTCAGGGCCTGCGGCATATACGCCAGGGAGGAATGCGCAAAATGCTTCGCCAGGTTCTACTGCGGCGGGGGCTGCGCCGCGGCCGCCTATTTCAGCGGCGGGGACATCAACGCCCCGTACCGGGCGGGTTGCGAAATGGAGCGTAAACGGGTCGAATGCGCGCTGTATATGGCGTGCAGAAGAGAATAAGAAAAATATTTGACGGGAACTGTCAAAATATATATACTGGATAACTGAAGAAACTAGAAACTGGAAACTGGAGGAACATTGATGAAGAGCAACGGATTTTTGGTTCTCGCCGTGGCGATTCTGCTGGTCGTCTGTTTCGGGGTGCTCTCGATGTTCGGCGTAGGAACGGGCCACATAACGGGCCTCGCCAACATCCGGCAGGGCCTCGACCTCAAGGGCGGCGTCTCGATACTATATGAGGCGGGAAAACCCAACCCGACGAATTCGGAGATGACCGCGGCGATCTCGCTTATCCAGCGCAGGCTCGACAACAAGAACTACACCGAGGCGCAGGTCGGCCAGCAGGGCGCCAACCAGATACGCGTGGACATCCCCGGCGTCGCCGACGCCGAGCAGGCCGTCCAGCAGATCGGCGCGACCGCTATGCTTTATTTCGTGGACTCGAGCGGAGCCGTGCTGCTGACCGGCGCGGACGTCGCGAGCGCCAAGGCCACGACCCAGCAGACCACCCAGGGCGCGGCGGCGGAGTATGTGGTGGCGCTGGAGTTCACGAGCGACGGCGCGGCTAAATTCGCCACTGCCACCCAGAATAACATCGGCAAACAGATCTCCATCTACCTCGACCAGGATCTGCTGTCCTCGCCGACGGTGAACACGGCCATCACGGACGGCCGCGGCGTGATCCAGGGCAGCTTCACCGCCCAGAGCGCGCGGGATTTGGCCACGTCCATCAGCGAAGGCTCTCTGCCCTTCGCCCTTAACACCATCAGCGTCCAGAACATCGGCGCTACGCTGGGCGCGACCGCCCTCAGCACCTCGGTCTTCGCCGGGATCATAGGCTCGATCCTCGTCCTGCTCTTCATGGCGCTGTTCTACAGGACGCTGGGCGCGGCGGCTGACGTGGCGCTTCTGCTCTACATCGGGATAAACCTCGTGGTGATAAGCCTTTTGCGCATCACGCTGACGCTTCCCGGTATCGCCGGCATCATCCTGTCCATAGGCATGGCCGTGGACGCCAACGTCATCATCTTCGAGCGAATGCGGGAGGAGATAGCCTCCGGCAAATCCCTGAAAGCCGCCGTGCACGCCGGCTTCAAGCGGGCCTTCAACGCGATCATCGACAGCCACGTCACGACCTTCATCGCGGCGCTTGTCCTGTTCTTCCTTGGGACAGGCACCATCAAGGGCTTCGCCGAGACGCTCATGATCGGTATCGCGGTTTCCCTGTTCACGGCGTTTTTGGTCACGCGGATACTAGTATATGCCCTGATCGACGCGGGAGCCACCAACCCCAGGGTCTACCTCAGGCTTAAGGGGGAGGCTAAGTCATGAATACGAGGAGTTTCAAGATAGTCCAAAAGTTCAGGTACTGCATCAGCTTTTCGCTCCTGATCCTGCTCGCCGGCGTCGCCGCGATGGTCATAAACGGCGCCACTGGCCACGGGGCTTTCTTCTTCGACGTGGAGTTCTCCGGCGGCACCTCCTTCGACGTCAACATCGGCGCGGAGTTCGACAACAACGACGTGACCGAGATCGTCAGGCAGGTCACGGGCCAGCAGAACCCCGAGGTGCAGAAGGTCGGCAACGGCACGGAAGTGTCGATAAAGATGCACTCGCTGGATTCCGACACCCGCACGGCGCTGATCCAGGCCTTCACGGACAAATACAAGATCAGCGGTGACGCGATCAACTACTCCGATTTCAGCGCGACCGTCAGCGCCCACCTGATCAACAACGCGATCTGGGCGGTCGTGGCGGCGTGCGCGTGTATGCTGCTCTACGTCGCGATACGGTTCAGGGACCTCAAGATCGGCTCCAGCGCCATCATCGGTCTTTTGCACGACGCGCTGATAGTGGTCGCGTTCTACGCCATCCTCCGCATTCCGCTGAACTACTCGTTTATCGCGGCGATACTCACGGTCCTGGGCTATTCCACCATAGCCACCATCGTCATCTTCGACCGTATCCGCGAGAACCGGCCGCTGATGAAGAAATCCACCCACGTGGAGATAGCCAACCGCAGCGT
>WQUN01000213.1 GCA_009782085.1 Bacillota bacterium | reverse complement strand
GAGCGGCTCGCGGAATGGGCCAGGAACCCGCCGTTTCCGTACGCGCCGGAGAAGCAATACACGGAGAGGGAAATTGTGTTGTTCAAGACGCTCGCGCGAAGGGGGCGGCGACTTCGCCGTCCGGTATCGGCGCGCGCGGGCGGGCCGTACAAGTGGCGCGACAGGACGGGCGAGGCCAGGAAGAGCATCGCCGGCGGCGCGGCGTGGGACGGCGCGGGGCTGGACATATACGTGAGCGGCGGGACGGAGTATTTCCGGTATCTGGAGCTTGGGAACGAGAAGCGGTTCGCCGTGCTGGCGCCGGCGGTAAATGCGCTTGCACCGGTGATTCTGGAGCAAGTGCGGGCTGACAAATAATTTGACGGCGGAGAGCGGAGGAAACGGGCGCGTGTTTAAGAGGATATACAGGCGGTTGAAAGAGGCGGGGATCGACGTTTACTCCTCGGGGCAGCACGCGGGGATATGCCGGACGCCGTATGTGGTGATCAGAGACGGCGGGCAGAGGGCGTTCCTGGCGTCGCTTCTGTGCGGGACTGTCGAGATCCTGGCCTATTTCCCGGCGGAGAGGTTTTCGGAGATGGACGGGTTTGTCCGGGAGGTCAAGGAGGCCTTGAAAAAGCTGGCCTTTTTGAAGCCGACCGGGGACGAGACGCCGGTGTTTCTGGACGAGCGAAAAAGGGCTTACTCGACGGGAATAGCGTATCAGATATACAGGGCAAAGGGGGATGGCTATGGCTTTTGACAACACCGTGGAAAAGGCGCTGATCGGCGTGGCGATGGTCGTGCTGACGGCGGAGGATGGGAAGAGGTACACTTTTTCCACCTCCACGCGGGCGAACGCGAAGATCGTGATCGAAGCGGGCAAGAAGATCGAACTGGTCATAAAGGGCGTGCTTAAGGCGCAGAAAAAGTTCGACTCGGCCATAAAGGGCGTGGACGTGGAGTTCGACGACAACATGTTTCTGCCGGAGGTCGTGGCGCTGCTGCAGGGCGGGAGCATCGCGAGGGACGGGAACGGGAATTTCCTGTCGTATACGCCGCCGGCGGCGGGGAGCGCGCCGAATCTCGGCAAGTTCGACGTGGACATATACACCGAGGAGACGGACACCAGCGGGGAGATCATCGGGTATGTGCGGCTGGCGCTGCCGAACGGGAAGGGCGAGCCGGTGGAGCTGACCTTCGACGACAGCAGGTTTTACGCGGCGAAGTACACGATATCCACCGCGCCGTCGCCGGGGCAGGCGCCCTATGTCATCGAGGCGGTTGAGCGTTTGCCGCTGGCGGAATGAGGTGGGTGCCGTGACGGTCACGGGAATTGAGGAACTCAAAAAGTACGCCGGCGGGGAAATCGTGGAGCTTCCGCCGTTTGCCCGCGGGGAGAGGTTCTTCGCCAGGCTGAGGCGGCCGTCGCTGCTTGGGCTCGCCGCGCGCGGGAAGCTGCCGAACGGGCTGCTCAGGGCGGCGGCGGGGCTCTTCGGCGGAGGGGGCGCCGGCGGGCCTTCGGAGGCGGGGTTCAGGGAGCAGTGCGAGGTGTTCGAGGCCATGGCGCGGGAAGCGTTGGCCGAGCCGACGTGGGAGGAGCTTGAGGAAATCGGCCTGGAGCTCACGGACGCGCAGATTTTGGCGGTTTTCAACTATACGCAGGCGGGGATAAAGGCGCTGGAGCCCTTTCGTGGCGTCCCGGCAGGTGATGAGGGTGCTGAGGCTCGGAGCGGAGTACGGGGAGCGGCCGAGCCGGTTGATTGGGATTGAGGACGGGTATACGGCGTTTTGTTTCGACGAGGCCTGCGGGTTCATATCGGGGAAGCTGAGGGAGAGAGACGCTAAGGAACCCGCGCGGCGGGAACGCGCGGGGGCTGGGAACGCCGGCGCTGGGGATCTGGTGGAGTATTTGAGGGGGTTCGGGAAGTGATTGCTTGGCGGTAAACGTAGGCACGGCGGTGGCGTACCTGACGCTGGACACCAGCGGGTACAGGGACGCGGTCGCGGCCGCGGGCGAGACTATGCGGCAGTTCGCGCAGTCGTCCGCGGCGATGGGAGAGAGCATAGCGGCCCTCGGCGCGGGGGCGCGGGACGCCGGGGCGCAGGTCAAGGCCCAGGCCGCCGCAATCACGGGCGATTACCAAAAGCTCGGCGAAGCGTTCAGGGCCGGGCAGGCGGCGGACAGCGCCTTTTTCAGGGGGGAGTTGGCGGCGCGCCTGACGGCGGCCGACGAAAACGAGGCGGCGCTGAAGGCGCGGTACGACAAAGGCGCGGAGGACTATAAGGCGGCGGAGACGCTAAAAACCGCGAACCTGACGGCCGAGCTCCGCAAGCAGGAGCGGGAAGTCAGGCTGTCGCAGGACGCGAACGCCGCGGCGCTGAAGGAATATGTGCCGGTCTGGTATTCGGTCGGACAGGAGTACGCGAATATGCTGCTGTCGGGGATACAGGCCACGCGGGACCGGATAGTCTCGTATTTGACGGATATCGCGAGCGCGGTGGGTTCTGCCGGCGGCGGAGGGGACGTTTCCGTCGGGGCCTACGCGTCGGGCACGGGCGGCGCGGCGCCGGGGCTGGCCGTCGTCGGCGAGGAAGGGCCAGAGCTCGTGGATTTCTCCGGAGGAGAGCAAATACTGAGTTTCCGGGAGAGCGCGGCGCTTCTGAACGAGACGGCGGCGGCGTTTGGGGCGGCGCAGAGCCTGGCGGCGGATTATGCTTTCGGCGGCCCGGCGGGCTTATTGTATACCGGCGCAGGAGTAAAAGAGATAGACTACAGGAGACTGGCGGAGGAGATCGCAGGGGCCGTGAAGCCGTCGTTGACGTACAGCCCGACTTATAACAGCCCGGTCGAGATGAGCGTAGCGGAGATGAGACGGATGGATCGGGTCAGCGCGGAGCGGATGGGGTTCGGGTTTTAGAATGGTGTTGACATGGGGAGAATAAGGGTGTAAGATCAGCGCATACAAAAACCAGCGAGGCGTTGCCGGTAACAACGCCTCGCTGGGTGCTAGCGCAACCGTTGTAAAGACGGCCAGGCGAAGGCATTACAGAGCCGGATTTATCGGCAAAGCATAGCCGCTAACCTAATTGCAGCAGGGGCGGCTATTGTTTTTTGTTGCGATTGTGGTAAGTCAACCAGGCAAGCAAAAGCATACCTGAGTTTATTACCGCGCTCACGACCTCAAACAAAGTCATGGGCATTCCTCCTTTGTGAATAGCGACATCATGACGTTGTGGAGTTCAGCCCGGCCGTCCATATGCAATTGCGCTTAAAGACATTATTACACTTTATTATTGGGTTGTCCAGAAAATACAAGAAAACCTGACAATATATTAGTAAGCAGCCCTGCTGGGGCTGACAGTTCGGTTTATGCCGAACTGTCAGCCCATGCGTCGGACTGCTTTTTTCATGTTTTTTTTTGGGAGGCGGGGCAGCCATATGTTCAAGCTGGAATATATCAACGGCGACGGGGATTCCATCTACTTCGGCGACGAGGTCCCGTACAGGATCGGCGGCGGCGCGCCGGAGTACGTGTTCCGGGAAAACACGAACTTTTACTTTTTGTCGCAGAAGGGCATGGACGGGGCGGCGGCGGAGGCGATGCTGCTGAAATCGCCGTATCAGAGGGGGCAGACCTGGGCCGGAACCAACGTGGACGAGAGGCTTGTCACCGTGGAGGCGGCGCTGGTGGCGGAAAGCCTGGAGGAAGAGGAGCGGCTGAGGCGGAAGCTCATCGGAACGATGAACTGTCTGCAAAGCGGGCGGCTCGTGGTCTACGGAAACACATTTGTAAAGGCGTTCCCGGAGGTGAGGATCGTCTCGGGACCGACGTTTCGGGATCAGGACTACGGCGCGCCGGACGGGATACTGTTTTTCGGCTTCATCGCCGTCGTGCCGGGAAATTTCCTGGAGGACTACGAGGCTCTCGCCTTCGACCTGACGGAGGTCGTCCCGGCGTTTGAGTTCACGCTGGAGTTCGCGCCGGACATCATCTTCGGGGAACTGACCAACGGAGCCGTGCGGATCGTCAACGACGGGGACGCGGAGGCGCCGCTCGTCGTCGAGATACCGGGGCCTGTGCTGACGCCTTCGCTGACTAACCTGTCCACGGGGGAGTACATACGCGTGCACACGCCGATTCTGGCCGGAGAGGTGATGACCATAAACACCGCGTTCGGGAAAAAATCGGTCGTGATAAAAGATCAGAACGGGAACGAGCGCAGCGCGTTCAACTACATCGACCTGGACAGCGTGTTCTTCCAGCTTCGCGCCGGGGAGAACAACATCAGGTTTTTGGCGGAGGAAGGCAACGATACGGCTAAGGTGAGGATCTACTATAAACGGTTGTATCTGGGGGTTTGACTATGGCGGAGTGGTCTAGTTTTTTCAACAGCCTGGACGGGGACAGGCGGTATACGGCGGCGCAGTTCGTGGAGTATTTCGCGTCGTTTATCGGCAACGGCGTGTTCTGGGGCGGGAATTATCTGAAGGTGGACGCGCTGACCGGCATGGACGTGCAGGTCGGCGTCGGCAAGGGGTTTATCAACGGGTATTACTACAGCAACCAGGACACGGCCAAGAGGACCACTCTGGGGCCGGCGCACGCGACGCTGCCGAGGGTGGACAGAGTGGTTTTGAGGCTGGATCTGAGCCAGAGCGGGCGGGCGATAACCGCCGTCGTGAAGCCGGGGACGCCGGCCGCGTCGCCGGCCGCGCCGGGCCTTCAGCGTGACAACGCGGCGTGGGAGCTTGGGCTGGCGGACATCAGGGTCAACGCGGGCGCGGTGTCCGTAGTGCAGAGCAACATCACCGATCTGCGGCTGTCGAGCCAGTATTGCGGGGTCGTGGCGGGGTTGATAAACCAGCCGGATCTGAACGGCATTTTTAACCAGTACCAGGCGAAGTTCAACGAGGTTACGACCGGCTGGGACACCTGGTTCACGGCGGCCAAAGCCGACTATCCGTCCTGGAAGAGCGCGAAAGACGCCGAGTGGACGGCGCTTAAGACCGCGTTCCAGGGTTGGTTCGATCAGGTCAAAGCCGACCTCTACGCGCAGTCCAACACGGATTTCGAGGACTGGAGCCGCAGGGCGGGGTATAAAAAGACGGTGACGTTCGCGCCGGACGGGAACATCAGCGAGAGCATAACGAACGTATCGAACGCCTCCACGCTGGCGACTCGGACGACGACGTTCAACGCGGACGGGAGCATCACCGAAAAGGTGACATGGAGCGACCCGGCGCTGACGGCGACGAAGGTGACTGCGATCGGGACGAATACGGTGACGGAGACATACAGCTAACGGGCGATTAATAATCGCCCCTACAGGTTCTAAAGGATGGTGAGCGGATACGGTGGGAGAGCGGAAAAATATCCGGGTGTTCAGCCCGGGATTTGAGTTTTTGTGCGAGATAGACGATTACGAGCAGCTGCTGCTCCATCGGGTGTTCGCGGGGTACGGGGATTTCGAGATAAGGATAGGGGCGTCGAAGCCAAACGCCGGGTATCTGAAGCCCGGCAACATCATATCCCTGGACGCTGGGCCGGCCGGCTCCGTCCGTTCCGCCGGCGAGGAACTGCCCGGGTATGCGGTCGGCCCTGGCCGTTCCGCCGGCGCGGAACTGCTCGGGCATGCTTCCGGGATCATCGAATATTGGGAGCGGACGCAGGACAGGAAATCCGAGGGCCTGAGCGTAAAGGGGTATACGCTGGAGCGGGTGCTGAACAGGCGGATCACATATCCGGCGGCGGGAGCGGCCTTCTGGGAGATGACCGGGCCAGCGGAGAGCGTGATCAAGGCTCTGATAAACCGGAACCTGGGCGCGGGCGCGGAGGCCGGGCGGGCCATACCGGAGGTCGCTGTGCCGCAGGACAAAGGCCGCGGCGCCGTTGTGACCGTGCAGACGGCTTACAGGCCGCTGGACGAGGAGGTCAGGCGCGTGTGCATGGACGCGGGCGTCGGGATCGCGGTGAATCTGGACGCGGCCGGGAAGAAATTCACGGCGGAGGTCGTTTTCGGCGCGGACAGAACGGCCGGCCAGAGCGCGCTGCCGCCGGTCGTCTTTTCGGCGGAGTTTGACAATATCCTGGAGCAGAAACTCGTGGAGAGCGCGCTGGACTACCGGAACACCGCGATAACCGGCGGAAAGGGTGACGGCGTGACGCGGGAGATAGTCACGGTGTATGAAAACGCGCCCGTCGCGGGGATGGATCGGAGAGAGATGTTCGCGGACATACGGGACAGCGCGGTCACGAGCGCGATGCTTCCGGACAGGGGCCGCGAGGCGCTGGGGATGCGCCCCGCCGTGGCCGCCCTGGACGGGAAGGTGAACCCGTTCCACAGCCTGGTCTACGGACGGGACTATTTCCTGGGGGACATCGTGACGCGCGCATACGGTTTGGCAGCGCTGGACACGCGTATCACGGAGGTAACGGAGGCATGGGACGCGAAGGGGTATACCCTGGAATGCGTGTTCGGGAACCGGATGCCGACGTTACTGGACAAGATAAAAGGGGGGATCGGGCAATGAGCTGGGCGGAGGTCAGGAAAATTAACGGCGACATGACGACGGCGCTGGACGTCACTCTGGGCAAGCGAGAGGACGCCGCCGCCGCGTCGGTGAACACGACGAATACGGCGCTGGCGTATCTGAAAGGCATATTCGGCAACACGGCCGCAGCCGGTGCGGCGCAGTTCACGGCCAACGGGACGTTTACCGTTCCGGCGAACGCGGGCGTGATATACATTACGGCGATCTCGGCCGGCGGCAACGGCGGCCCGGGATACAGGCAGTACGGCGGGGGCGGGGGATCCTGCGGAAATTTCGTGATCCGGGCGCCGTTCTTCGTGACGCCGGCGCAGCAGCTCGCCGTTACGGTCGGGACGGGCAACACGGTGATCGGGAGCCTGCTGACTTTGGTAAAGGGTTCCGCAGGCGGGGCCGCTTCTTCCGCCGCGGTCGGAACAGGCGCGAAGAACCAGACCGCGAGCGGAGACTACGGCGCGGGCGGCCCCGGCGGCTCGCGCAGCGCAAGCCCCGTGACATTCGCCGGGCCGGGGACGCGCGGGGCGTGCCTGGACGGAGTTAGCCTGTACGGCAGCCCCGGCGGGGCCGCGCTGGTCCCGGCCACCACCGGCGGCGGGGGCGGCGGGGGCGGCGTGCCGCTCATCTTCGTCAAGCCTGGCACGACCGGCGCGGGCGGCGACTGCACGGTTTACGACGCCGCGGCGGGCAACGCGGGCGGTTCCTACGGCGCGGGCGGCGCGGGCGGCCCCGGCGGCAGCGCCGCGGCGGCCGCGATACCGGGCGGCGCCGGCGGGCCGGGGTATGTGCTGATAGAGTGGTGATAGGGGGCATAGACATGGGAAACGTCACAAAGATCGCGCAGATCGTGGACGGCGCGGTGAACTGGGTGTTCAACGCGGACGGGACGGACAACTTTCCCGCAGGGCCGGGGGAGTTTCCGGACTGGCCGGTGAACAGCGGCTGGAGCCCGGACATGCTGGTCGACGTCTCCGGCAGGCCGGAAGTCCGCGAGGGCTGGCTATATGACCGGGAGACGGGTGTATTCTCGGAGACGGGGGCTGGCGAGGTTGGCTGATAAAACCGGGGCGGGGCTCGTGGAGTACGCGAAGTCGAAGCTGGGGACGGCGTATGTCTACGGCTGCAAGATGGAAGTGCTGACTAGGGCGAAGTACGACTGGCTGAAAAAAACGTACGGCTCGCTGGTCTGGGACAGCGACGCGGCGAAAATAGGCAAGGTCTGCTGCGACTGTTCCGGGCTTATATCCGCGTATACCGGGGTAATGCGGAGCTCCGCGCAGTACAGGCAGGCGGCGGCCGCGGTTTACCCGATTTCCGCGGCCGCGGACGCGCCGGCGGGGGCTCTGGTCTGGAAGTCCGGACACATCGGCGTCTATGCCGGCTTGGAGAACGGCGTCCCGATGTACATAGCCGAGGACGGGAGCGCGTACGGGTGCAGGAAGGCAAAGCTGCCGTCCTCGTTCACGGACTGGTTTTTGTGCGCGGATATCGGGTATCCGGCGGAGAAAGCCGCCGCCGGAGAGCCGGAGCGCGGCGCGGTTCTGGAGGCCATAGCGGAGCTGGCCCGGCGCGGCGTGATCGGAAGCCCGGAGTATTGGGAAGCGAACTACGGGAAGACGCAATATCTGGACAGGCTGATCGTGAACATGGCGGAGTATGGGAAGAAAGTTGTATAAAGCGGATTATACCGGATGCAGAAAACATTTGACGACGACGTCGACAGAGGAGGCTAATGTTTTCGCACTCCGGTATAGCGCCAAAGGAACGCCGGAACGGAGGGAAAGATTTGGAGAAACCTTATTCTGTGAGGCTGGAGTTGTACGACGCCGAGAAGGTGCGCCCGACGGAGATCGTCTGCGTGGCGGGGGACAGAGAGGTCTACCCGCTGCGCGTCCGCCTGGAGAGCGGCGGGAAGCCGTTTCCGCTTCCGCCCGGCGCGGCGGCGGTTTTGCGTTTCCGAACGGGAAGCGGCGTTTTTACCGACCTGGCCGAAGCGGCGGAGCGGGAGAAAGGGCTTCTCGAGTACAGCCTGCCTGCCTCGCTCATAAGCGGCGAAGGGACGGTCGAGTGTTCTGTCGAGGTGCAAAACGGGGACGAGATATTGACCTGGCCGGCGGCGTTCGCGTTCCGCGTGGCCGGCGGCGGGGAACCCGGGAGCGGGATGCCGCCGGAGCCGCTGATGCCCTGGGCGAACACAGTGGACGGGCTGCTGGGAAATCTGGGGGGCAGGGTCGCCGCGCTGGAGGAGAGCGGGGTCGGCGGCGGCGGGCCGATCGGGCCCGCGGGGCCGCCGGGTGAGCAGGGCCCGCCCGGACAGGACGGCGAGCCTGGGCCGAAAGGTGAACAGGGGCCGCAGGGCATACCGGGGCAGACAGGCCCGCCGGGGGAGCAGGGCCCACCCGGAAAGGACGGAAAGGACGGCGAGCCGGGGCCGAAAGGTGAACAGGGGCCGCAGGGTATACCGGGACAGACCGGACCGCCGGGGGAGCAGGGCCCGCTCGGGAAAGACGGCAAGGACGGCGCGCCGGGGCCGAAAGGTGACCAGGGGCCGCAGGGTATGCCGGGGCAGACCGGGCCCGCCGGACAGGACGGCGCGCAGGGGCCGCGGGGAGATACGGGGCCCGCCGGGCGGGACGGCAAGGACGGCGCGCCGGGGCAGACGGGCGCGCAGGGGCCTCAGGGCGTCCCCGGGTATACGCCGCAGATACGGCAGTTCGCGTCCGTGGAAGAATGCCTGGCGGGGAGCGAGACGTATGCCGGGGATATTTGTTTCGTGGAGCTGGAGGTTTGAGATATACCGGATGCTGAAAACATTTGCCGGCGAGGCAGGGGTGCGGCAAAATTTCATGGGGAAATCATGGGAAAATCGTAGGGGACGCCCGCCAGGGCGTCCCGTTACCTGAATCTTCCGAGAACTGCGGGACGCCGAGGGCGGTGCCCCATATCCACTAACTTAAAGATTCAACTGCAACTTTTTACTTTTACGTCGTTTTTCGGTACACAGGTTTATGAATGCAACTGCAGATTCTAAAAGA
>WQUN01000212.1 GCA_009782085.1 Bacillota bacterium | reverse complement strand
GCCACAAGCACGGCCTTGATCGTATGCATCCTGTTTTCCGCCTCGTCGAACACCATCGAGCCGGGGCCGCGAAAGACCTCGTCAGTCACTTCGCGTATGTCAATGCCCAGGGCCAGCGCGTCCTTGGCGGTCGTCGTTTCCATGTCGTGATAAGAGGGCAGGCAGTGCAGGAATATGGCGTTTTCAGCGGCCAGGCGGCCGTACAGGGGCGCGTCCAGCCTGTACGCGGACAGCAGGCGCACCCGCTCCGGCATTTGCGCCTCCTCGCCCATGCTGGCCCAGATGTCGGTGTACACGACCTCGGCGGGCCGGATATCGTCCGTATTATCCGTGAATGCGATCTTAGCGCCGGACTGCGCGGCGATCCCGTCGATTTTCGCGCGGAAACCGGCGTCCGGGTGGAGCTCCGCCGGAGCGAGGCCGGTGAATTTCATGCCCATCTTGGCGCAGCCTATCATCCAGGCCATGCACATGTTGAACCTGCAATCCCCGACAAACACGACGCTGACGTCGCGAAGCGGCTTTCGGACGCGCTCCTCGACAGTCATGAGGTCGGCCAGGATCTGCGTGGGGTGGTCGTCGTCCGTCAGAGCGTTGAAGACGGGCACGCCGGAGTATTCGGCTAAAGCCTCCGCGGTCGCCTGCGCGTAGCCGCGGTACCCGATCCCGTCGTAGAAGCGGCCGAGCACCCGCGCCGTGTCCTCCAGCGATTCCTTTTTGTTCATCTGGGAGCCGGCGGGGTCCAGATACGTGACGTTCGCGCCCTCGTCGTAAGCCGCGACCTCGAAGGCGCAGCGCGTGCGCGTGGAGGTTTTTTCAAACAGCAGCACGATATTCTTGCCGTCCAGGCGCCGGTTCCTTATTCCGGCGCGCTTTTTGGCCTTCAAATCATGCGACAGATCCAGCAGACAGCGTATCTCTTCCCTGGAGAAATCCAGGAGGGTGAGGAAACTGCGTCCTTTAAGGCTGACGGGCATATAAGCGCCTCCGATTCCGGGGTAAAATGAGTTCTTATACTATATTCCTTTAATGAGATTTGTCAAACATATGCGGATTATTTACGGCAATCTCACTCTCTGTAATGCACGTCCTCCATTCCCCTCAAAAACTCCTCCACCCCCTCCGGCCGTTCCTCCGCGATTTTATACAGCTCGTCCAGCTTTTTTTCGAACCGCCCGAAGTCCAGCTTCGCGGGCTTTGTTATGAATATCTTCTTATGGCAGGTGAGCTGCAGATCCTCCCTCTCGTCCGCGAGAATCAGCTCCTCCCGGAGCTTTTCGCCCGGACGCGGGCCGGTGTACTCGATCTTTATCTCGGCGTCGGGCTTGTAGCCGGAGAGCCTGATGTAATTGCGCGCCAGGTCGTCGATCCTGACGGGCTCGCCCATGTCCAGCACCAAAATGCGGCCGGACCGGCCCAGGCCGGAGGCCTGCAAAACCAGCAGGCACGCCTCGGAAATGGTCATGAAGAAGCGGTACATGTCTTTGTGCGTGACCGTCACCGGCCCGCCCTGCGCGATCTGACGCTTCCACTTGGGGATGATGCTGCCGTTGCTGCCCAAAACGTTTCCGAAGCGCACGGCGATAAACTTGGTCCCGCTCCGTTCCGCCATGCCCTGGACGATCAGCTCGCCGAGGCGCTTTGTCGCGCCGTAGACGTTCGGCGGGTTGACGGCCTTGTCCGACGAGATCAGCACGAAGCGCTCGGTCCCGTACCTGTCCGCGCAGACCGCCAGGTTCTGTGTGCCCAGCACGTTGTTTTTCACGGCCTCCGCCGGGTTCGCCTCGACAAAGTGCACGTGCTTGTGCGCGGCCGTGTGAAAGACCACATTCGGCCTGTGCTTCGAGAAGACCTCCTCCAGGCGGCGCATGTCCCGGACGGAGCCTATCTCCATCTCTATGTCCAGGCCGCCGCCGTATTTGTCGTTCAGCTCGGAGATCAGGTCGTAGGCCGTGTTCTCGTATATATCGAAAATCACTATCTTCTTCGGCCGGAACTTCGCTATCTGCCGGCAGAGCTCGGAGCCGATGGACCCGCCCCCGCCGGTCACGAGCACGACGCGGTTGCCGAGATAGTCGCTGATGTTTTTCGTGTCGAGCCTGACCTCCTCCCTGTAGAGCAGGTCGGAAATGCTGACCTCGCGCATGGCCGGGCTGAAATTGCCGTCGGACACGTCGCTCATCGGCGGCAAAATCTTCAGGCTGCACTCCGTGGCGGTGCACTGCTCCAAAACGGCGCGTATCTCCTCCGGCGGGGCCGTCGGGATGGCCACGACTATCTCGTCTATGCCGAATTTCTCCGCGTACTCCCTGATCCTGTCTATGCCGTTGACGACGCGCACGCCCAAAATATAGGCGTTGTGCTTGCTTTTATCGTCGTCCACGATAAGCGCCGGTATCCTGTCCCTGATCCTCGAATGCAGCATCCCGCTGACGACCCCGTAGCCGGAAAACCCGGCCCCGACCACCAGCACGCGCTTGCAGCCGGCCTTCCCGGAGATCAGGTGCGTAAACACGACGAGCGTCCGCCTCAGCGCCCGGTACCCGAAGCGCGAGAACGAGAACAGCAGCGTGTCGAACATCCACGCCAGAAAGAGCAGCCTGCGCGGGAGCTCGATCAGGCCCTTTTTGTCGAGAAAGACCAGGTTGTAGACGTAGAGCAGCACGAAAATCAAAATCGTGGCCAGGAAAATCTTCAAAATCTCGTCGATGCCGGCGTACTTCCAGAGGTTGCTGTACATCCGGAACGCCGCGAACACGGCCACGCTGATCAGCGGCGCGGCGAAGGCCATGTACCGGCCCCACCATATCCACGCCTCCGCCGGGACGGCGGTCGTCCGCGAGCCGGGGATCGAGCCGGTGTACCACAGGCTGACGGACACGACCAGGGCGAGCTCTATGAAGACGACGTCGGAGAGGACGTAGAGGAGGACGCGGCTTAGGCGGCGTTTGTTGGATTGGAGCATGGGGACCCTCCCGGGGAGCGCGTTGAGAGTAATAAACCGATGTACGAACAGATTTACCGTTGGCAACCTCTATTTACTGTCATCCTGAGCGTAGCGAAGGATCTTAAACAACCAAAACTCAGGATTCTTCGCTACGCTCAGAATGACAGAAAAGGGTTTATAGAGGTTATCCGTTGTAGGGGCGGCGTCATGCCGCCCGTCTGTCTGAAAAAGCAGAGCCGGCTTCGGGCGGCATGACGCCGCCCCTACATTACGACTGGCAAATGTTTCTGCAAACGAGCCTGTCATTCCGAGCAGAGCCTGTCATTCTGAGCGGAGCCTGTCATTCTGGCAGAGCCTGTCATTCTGAGCGAAGCCCGTCATTCTGAGCGGAGTCTGTCATTCTGAGCGGAGCGAAGAATCTTTCTTTTAAGACCCTTCGCTGCGCTCAGGGTGACGTCGGAAGCTAACCGAGCGGAGCCTGTCATTCCGAGCGAAGCCTGTCATTCTGAGCGGAGCGAAGAATCTTTCTTTTAAGACCCTTCGCTGCGCTCAGGGTGACGTCGGAAGCTAACCGAGCGAAGCCTGTCATTCTGAGCGGAGC